>NZ_JBNCAR010000021.1:0-60933 GCF_051280715.1 Thauera sp. AutoDN2
CGATGCCGCATCCAGCCAGGCAGAAGCTACCCACGACCGCCCCGAAGCAAGCCACATTTGCATATGTCCTATAAGGGAGCGTTAAGTTGAGAGCATTGCGGGCGCCCGCACTACCCGGACCTACATCATCGACATTCAAATTGTGCTACCGCCGTGCCAGCTAGCTATTCGTAAGCGTTGCGTAGCAGGCGGCGGCTTGATGCTGTTACTTGTCATTGGTCGTTCGGTTGAATGAACGGCAGCACGGGGCCGGATGCAGTCAGCAAGCGCGGCGAGGGATCGTGCTCACCCTTGAGTTGTGCGCACGACTGGCGCACAATTAGCGCATTGTTTTCCTAGGAGCGCTCGATGAACTCCCTGACCAAAGACACCCGCCTGCACATCCGGTGTGACCAGGAAGTTCGGCGTCTGCTCGACAAGGCGGCGGCCTACGCGCACATGAGCGTGTCGGAGTTCGTGCTGCGAAACGCTGTCGAGCAGGCCCAGACTCTGGTGCAGCAGCACGAGGCCATCACGCTGTCGCAGCAGGATTTTTCCGCGTTTCTCGATGCCCTGGATGCACCGGCTCACCCCGCTCCGGCCTTGCAGAGGGCGTTCGTCCGCCACGCCAGCCAGGTGCGTTGAGTGGAGTACCGCATTCGCGCGCTCGACAACGAGACGGCGACCGCCGATTTTGTATGTGGGGAGGCGGCGCTGGATGAATACTTGCACCGCTTTGCCAGGCAGAACGTCAAGCGCGGAGTGGCGCGGGTGTTCGTGGCGACGCCGGCCGATCTGGTCAGCGAGGTCGCAGGCTTCTACACACTGAGCGCCGCCAGCGTTGCCGCCGAAAAGCTACCCGAGTCCTTGCGCAAGAAGCTGCCGCGTTACCCCGTCCCTGCCGCCTTGCTCGGTCGGCTTGCCGTGAGTGAAGTGGCGCAAGGGCAGGGCCTGGGTTCCATCTTGTTGGTCGATGCTTGCAAGCGGGTGGCCGCCGCCAGCCAGACGCTCGCGGTGGCGGCCATCATCGTCGATGCCAAATCGCCCGCTGCGGCCACCTTCTACAAACACGTCGGATTCGTCGAGCTTCCTGGCCAGCCGGGGCGCTGGATGTTGCCGAGGTCCCATTTCGTTCAGGGACTTTGAACGCCTGATTGTTCTCGACTCACAGAGTCCTTCGCCGTGCGCTTTCCGACCTTCACGGCCGCCGATGTCCCGGGCAATCGCTTAGAATCCGCGTTTTGCCCAAGACCGCACCGACGCTGCCATGCCCCAGAATTCCATATCCCGTCCCGTCCGCACCCGCTTCGCCCCCAGCCCGACCGGCTACCTGCATATCGGCGGCGCGCGCACCGCGCTGTTCTCGTGGGCCTTTGCCCGTCGCCACGGTGGCAGCTTCATCCTGCGCATCGAGGACACCGACGTCGCGCGCTCCACCCCCGCGGCGGTGCAGGCGATCCTCGACGGCATGCAGTGGCTGGGCCTGGAGCACGACGAGGGCCCGTTCTACCAGATGCAGCGCATGGACCGTTACAAGGAGGTCATCGGCCAGATGCTGGCCGCCGGCGCCGCCTACCACTGCTACATGTCGTCCGAGGAGCTTGACCAGATCCGCGAGGCACAGCGAGCGCGGGGCGAGAAGCCGCGCTACGACGGGCGCTGGCGCCCCGAGGCGGGCAAGACCCTGCCGCCGCCGCCCGCGGGCGTGCAGCCGGTGGTGCGTTTCTGCAACCCGAGCGAGGGCGTGGTGGCCTGGGATGACCTGGTCAAGGGTCGCATCGAGATCGCCAACGCCGAGATGGACGACTTCATCATCGCGCGCGCCGACGGCACGCCGACCTACAACTTTTGCGTGGTGGTGGACGACTGGGACATGGGCATCACGCACGTCATCCGCGGCGACGACCATGTGAACAACACCCCGCGCCAGATCAACGTGCTGCGCGCGCTCGGCGCCGAAGTGCCGCTGTACGCCCACCTGTCGATGATCCTCGGCGACGACGGCACCAAGCTCTCCAAGCGTCACGGCGCGGTGAGCGTGATGCAATACGACGAGGACGGTTACCTGCCCGAGGCGGTGATCAACTACCTGGCGCGCCTGGGCTGGAGCCACGGCGACGACGAGATCTTCAGCCGCGAGCAGTTCGTCGAGTGGTTCGACCTCGACCACATCACGCCCTCGGCCGCGCAGTTCAACACCGAGAAGCTCAACTGGCTCAACGCGCAGTACATCAGGAAGGCGGACGATTCGTTCCTCGCCGCCGAGGTCGCCAACCGCCTGGCGCGGCGCGAGGTGAATCCGGAGACCGGGGTGAGCCTGGAGGCGGTGGTGGCGCTGTACAAGGACCGCGCCACCAACCTCAACGAGCTCGCCGATGCGGCAGAGCTGTTCGTGGCCGACGTGCATCCGGCGCCGGAGGTGATCGGCCAGCATCTGACCGACGCGGCGCGGGCCGCGCTCGCCAGCCTGCGTGCGCGCCTGGCGGACACGGAGTGGAGCAAGGCCGCGCTGTCGCAGGCGATCAAGGACACCATGGCCGAGCACGGCCTGAAGATGCCGCAGGTGGCTATTCCGTTGCGCGTGGCGGTGCTTGGCGTGCCGCAGACCCCGGCGATTGACGCGGTGCTCGAGGTGCTCGGGCGCGAGCGTGTGCTGCAGCGGCTTGATCGCCGCCTCTGAACGCAGTGAGGGCGTGGGTTCAGGCGCCTTCCGGCGGAACGATGTCCGATAGGTGGAGCATGACGCGGTTCCGCCCCTCGTTCTTGGCCTGGTAGAGCGCGTTGTCCGCGCGCCCGAGCGGTGTCTCGGGTTTGTGATCGTCAGGCCGCAGGCGGGTGACGCCGATGCTGGCGGTGACCGTGACGGCTGTGCCGTCCGCGGTGCGCACAGGATGGGTCTCGAGCGCCTTGCGCAGGCGCTCGGCAGTTTGCATTGCGCTCACCGCATCGTCGTCCGGCAGCAGCGCAGCGAATTCTTCCCCGCCGAGGCGTCCGATCACGTCCGAGTGACGCAGCGTCTGCCGGGACAGGGCGGCCAGGTTGCGCAGCACCTCATCGCCGGTAGCGTGGCCGAAGTTGTCATTGACCTGCTTGAAGTGGTCGAGATCGATCATCAACAGCGAGGCCTGTGTCGCGTGACGACTCACGCGACCGAGTTCGGCCTGTAGCCGCTCGAGGAAGTGGCGCCGGTTGGCCACCCCCGTCAGTGCGTCGGTGTTGGCGAGCGCCACCAGGGCCTCCTCGCGCCGCTTGTTCTCGCTGATGTCGTGGAACACCACGACGGCGCCGTTGAGTCGCCCGTCCTCGATCAGTGGCGCACAGGTCAACTCCACCGGAAAGCCGCTGCCGTCGCGTCGGATGAACCACTCTTCCTGCCTCCGGACCAAGCCATCCTTCAGCGTCTTGGCAATCGGGCACTCCGTTTCCGGGTAAGGCTGGCCGTCGTGGTGCGAATGGTGGAACAGCAGATGCTGACGTTTGCCTTCGATCTCGTCCTGGCGAAAGCCGAGCATGCGCAGGGCAGAGGTGTTGATGAAGCTTGTGTGACCTTCGAGGTCAACACCGTAGATCCCTTCCTCGGCGGTCATCAGCAGCACCTCGTTGCGCTGGGCGAGCTGTGAGATCTCGTGTGTCTGCGCAACCAGTTGTGCCCGCCACTCTCGCCGCGACAGGTGTGCGACGCCGAGGATGAGCCCCTGCACCAGCAGGAATCCCGCCAGACCCGAGAGGATCTTCTCCTCCCGTGCGGCGCCCAGCGCCTGAAGCGTGGGTGTTACGTCGCGCCAGATCGTCAGCGCGCCGACCGGTCCGCGACCCGGGTCGAGCTCTGCCTGGAAATCCTGCAGGGGGACGCGGAGCAGGTCGAAGTGCTGCCCGCCGGCGTGCATGCGTTCGATCTGGTAGGGGGCGTTGAAGGGAGCGAGCCTGCCTTCCTGGATCCATTGGCGGAGCTCGGGCCGTGAGTGGGCAAGCAGGAAGCAGCAGCTGTGGTCCTCGTGTGAGCGCGGGGGCTTGAAGGCGTCCCACATCGTGGCCGAAACCGCGTTGGGATTCAGTAGCACGCCGTAGCCGACCCCGGTCGACCGTGTCAGCCGCTCGATGGAACCGTCGAGAAGGGCCCCCAGTTCGATCAGCCCGACCAGCGCCGGTGGGGTGTCTGCGTGGTGGGCCATCACCGGCACGGCGCCACGCAGCCCGGCGAACGCACGGCCGATCTCGAAGCCGCTCTGGGCGATGCGCTCGCGGGCCGCTGCTTCGAGCAGGGGACGGACTTCACCAAGCGCGTCACCATGCTCTCCGGGGGCATGCAAGCGCAGCACCGAAATGAGGTCTGGCGTCACCAATTGCAGCTGGCGAATGCCCAATTCGTCGCGCAACACCTGCCAGCGCGGCTCGAGCACGGTACGCAGGTCTTCCTGGAGCGCGGAGAACATTTCCCCGCGCTCCGAGCTGTCTGCAGGGTGCGGCAGGGCGGCGACACGCGTCATCAGGCGAATGAGCTCGGGCTCACTCGCAAGAATCTGCGCAAGGTTGACGAGGTTGCGTTCGAGCTCGGCCAGCTGGACCTCATAGGTCGTCCGCAGGGCGAGGATCTCCGTGTGCAGTTCCTGGGTGTTCCGACGCTCGTCCTGGCGGACGAAGTAGGCTGTTGCCGACAGGAAGATGAGGCCTGTGACGAAGCTTACGAGGATGAGGATCCGTCGATAGGTGATCACTTGGCTGCCCGTGGTCGGTCGCTGGAGTACGACGGTTCAATTATCCATCTCCAGGATCGATTCGGAGCGTGTCAAAGTTGGCGAATTGTGGCGGCTTTGTAAGTATTCGTGCTCGGACGCGTGCGACGGTGAAGGTGATGTGGCGCCCGTTTGGGGTCAGGTGCTCGTGGCTTCGAAGCGTCCAGCGCGGATCGCGTCGGCCAGATCGCACGCCAGCGGAAGGGGGTCGCCTTCGAGCTGGCTAGCCAGATGCTCGGCCACGAGCATGGACCAGACGAGTCCGCGGGCGCCGAACCCCGACAGCGCGTACAGTTTTCGCCCGGCATCGAGGGCGCCGACCATAGGCAGCCGGTCCGGCGAGGCCGGCCGGAAGCCGACGCGCCCGGCAAGCTGTGCGGCCTCGAATCCTTGTGCCGCGCCGGGCAGCATGCTCTCGAGCTTGGCCAAGTTCTCCGCGTGGTCGGCAGGGCGCAGTGTGGGGTCGTCGTCGTCCACCGCGAAGGTGGCACCGGCGCAGCGCAGGCCGTCGATCTCGGGGCTGATGTAGCCCCCGCAGCAGACGACGACGCGTGGCGGGCTGCTTGCCTTGGCGGGCAGCAGCGAGACTTGGCCGCGGGCGCTGACGACCGGCAGCGCGCTGGCCTGTGGAAAGCTCCGGATGCCGGTCCCTGCTGCCAGGATCAGTGTCGGTGCTGCGGCGATCCGGCTGCCGTCGGCGGCAATTGCCTCCCAGTGTTCAGCCACGTGAACGATACGATCGACCTGTGCGCCAAGATGTGTGTGGAGGGGGGCGCTGGCGCTCGCGCTGTCGAGCAGGGCACGGCACAGGCTCGGCGGCTGAACCCAGCCGCTGTCACCAAAGAACCAGCCACCGTGCCGCACCGCGCAACCGGCGATCGCCGCGGCTTCCTTTGCGTCCACGTAGCGCAGGTGCGTCGAAGGGAGTCCGAGGGCCTCGACCACCTTGCGCATCTTGCCTTCCTGCGCGTTGTCCCGGGCGAGGTGCAGCACGCCGCAGGCCTCGGCCCTGGGTGCGAACCCGTCGCGTCTCAGGCGCGCAATCATTTGCCAGCCATAGAGGCTGCCAGCACGCGTCAGACGGCTCATGCGGTTGTCGTCCAGGCTGGGCAGCGGGCGCAGCACCCCGGCGTGGTTACCGGACGCGCCCTGGCCGGTGCCCGCCGCAGCGTCGATCAGGTCGATGCGCCACCCACGCGCCGCCAGCCGCTCGGCTACGCTGCAGCCCGCGATGCCGGCACCGATGATCAGCGCGTGGCGATGGGGTGCGGGCTCGGGCGGTACGGGTACGTTGAGGCGGCCGCGCAACATCTGGCGTTTGCCGCGGAAGCCGGGCGATTTCTCGAGCGCAAAGCCGGCGCTGCGCAATCCCTTGCGCACATGGCCGGCGACCGACCACGTGGCGACGGTGGCGCCCGGTGCGGCCAGGCGCGCGAGTTGGCAGAAGATGCGCTCCGACCAGAGTTCGGGATTGCGCGCGGGGGAGAAGCCATCCAGATAGATGGCATCGGCGCGAAGTGTCAGTTGGCCGAGCCCGTCGCGTGCATCGCCGAAGTAGAGCGTCAGCGTGACCCGTCCACCGTCAAGGTGCAAGCGCTGCAGGCCAGGTGCAAGAACCGGCCAGCGTGCCTGGAGCTCGGTAGCGAGCGGCGCGAGCTCCGGCCAGCGAGCGTGCAGGGTTACGAGATGCTCGCGGGTGAATGGGTGGAGTTCGCAGGAAACGAAGTGCAGCCGTGTGCTGCGTTGCGCATCGGCCCGCCAGGCGGCCCAGGTGGCGAGAAAGTTGAGCCCGAGGCCAAAGCCCGTCTCGAGGACGACGAAGCGCTCGCGTCCCTTCCAGCGCTGTGGCAGGTCGTTCCCGGCGAGAAAGACGTGCTGTACCTGCCCGAGTGCGCCGTGGGCGGAGTGATAGACGTCCTCGAAGGCTTCGGACCAGGGCGTGCCGTCATCGGCGAAGGCGAGCCGGGCTGGAAAGAGCGGCATCAGGTCAGGGGGCGGAGCGTGTGGCCGGGCGCCTGGCTCAGTGCGCGGTCTGCGCCCTGCCGGGCAGCAGGCGTTTCATCAGGCTGACGAGCAGCAGCACCGCCGCACCGGCGATGAGGCCAAACACCCCGTCAAGCAGGCTTGGAACCAGCGCCCCCGCAACGCCTTCCATGTCGACCGTGAGCGATGCGATCAGGTGGTGAACAGGTGGCAGGCCGTGGCTGAGAATCCCGCCGCCGACGAGGAACATCGCCAGTGTTCCCAGCACCGAAAGTGCCCGCATCAGCCAGGGCGCCAGCCACAGCAGGGCGGCGCCGGTGCCACGTGCGATCGCGTTGGCCCGGCGGCGCAGGTAGAGGCCTGCATCGTCGAGCTTGACGATGGCCGCCACGAGCCCATACACGCCGGTGGTGATCATCACTGCGATGCTGATCAGCACGGCGACCTGGGTGGTGAAGTCCATGCCGCTCACCACACCGAGCGCGATCACGATGATCTCGGCCGACAGGATGAAATCGGTGCGGATCGCGCCCCTGATCTTGTCCTTTTCCAGCACGACAAGGTCGGCTTCGGGGTTGGTCATCGCTTCGACCACCTTGCGGCGGTGCTCGGCATCTTCCTTGCCATGGAGGTACTTGTGCGCCAGCTTCTCGACGCCTTCGAAGCAGAGGAAGGCGCCGCCCAGCATCAGCAGGGGCACGATCAGCCACGGAATGAACGCGCTGATCGCCAGCGCGGCGGGCACCAGGATGGCCTTGTTCACCATCGACCCCTTGGCCACCGCCCACACGACCGGCAGCTCACGGTCGGCTTCGACGCCGGACACCTGCTGCGCGTTGAGGGCGAGGTCGTCGCCCAGCACGCCCGCCGTCTTCTTGGTCGCCACCTTGGTCATGGTGGCGACATCGTCGAGGATGCTGGCGATGTCGTCGAGAAGAACGAAGAGGCTGGTGCCGGCCATCGGCGGCTTACTCCGGACGCATCTGCGGGAACAGGATCACGTCGCGGATTGCCGGCGCATCGGTCAGCAGCATCACCAGGCGGTCGATGCCGATGCCGCAGCCACCCGTCGGGGGCAGGCCGTACTCGAGCGCGCGGATGTAGTCGGCGTCGAAGTACATGGCTTCCTCGTCGCCGGCTTCCTTGGCCTCGACCTGGGCGCGGAAGCGCGCGGCCTGGTCCTCGGGGTCGTTCAACTCGGAGAAGCCGTTCGCGATTTCGCGCCCGACGATGAAGAGCTCGAAGCGCTCGGTGATCTCGGGGTCGGTGTCGGAGGCGCGCGCCAGCGGCGAGACTTCGACCGGGTAGTCGATGATGAAGGTCGGCTCCCACAGCTCGGCCTCAGTGCAGGCCTCGAACAGCTGCAACTGCAGGCTGCCCAGCCCGCCCGGCTTCACCTTCTCGCCGAAGGCGACGATCTTTGCCTTCAGCCATTCGGCATCCGCCAGCTGCTCCTCGGTGAAACCCGGGTGGTACTTGCGGATCGCCTGCACGATGGTGAGGCGGTGGAAGGGCTTGGACAGGTCCAGCTCGCGGCCTTGGTAAACGAAGGATTCGGTGCCCAGCGCCTCGCGCGCGGCGTGTCGGATCAGGCCCTCGGTGAAGTCCATCAGCGTCTTGTAGTTCGCGTACGCCTCGTAGAACTCCATCATCGTGAATTCGGGGTTGTGGCGCGGACTGAGGCCTTCGTTGCGGAAGTTGCGGTTGACCTCGAACACCTTCTCGAAGCCGCCCACCACCAGGCGCTTGAGGTAGAGCTCTGGCGCGATGCGCAGGAACAGCTCCATGTCGAGCGCGTTGTGGTGGGTGGTGAAGGGCTTGGCCGCGGCGCCGCCGGGGATGGGGTGCATCATCGGCGTCTCGACCTCGAGGAAGCCATGACCCGTCATGTAGTTGCGGATCGACTGCACCATGCGGCTGCGCGCGACGAAGGTGAAGCGCGTCTGCTCGTTCATGATCATGTCGACGTAGCGCTGGCGGTACTTCTGCTCGACGTCGGTGAGGCCGTGGAACTTGTCCGGCAGCGGGCGCAGGCTCTTGGTCAGCAGGCGGATCTCGCTGGCCTTGACCGACAGCTCGCCGGTCTTGGTCTTGAACACGGTGCCCACGCAGCCGACGATGTCGCCGATGTCCCAGGTCTTGAACTGGGCGTACACGTCCTCACCCACGCCGTCGCGCTGCACGTAGAGCTGGATGCGGCCCGACAGGTCCTGGATGGTGACGAAGCTCGCCTTGCCCATGACGCGCTTCAACATGATGCGGCCGGCCACCTTGACCTCGACCGGCGTGGCTTCCAGCGCGTCCGCCTCCTTCTCGCCGTAGAGCTCATCGAGCTTGCCGGCGGTGTTCTCGCGCGAGAAGTCATTGGGGAATGCGCGGCCGCTGGCGCGCCAGGCGGCGAGTTTCTCGCGACGCTCGGCGATCAGGTGGTTCTCGTCCTGCGGCGGAGTGTTCGTCTGGTCGGACATGGTCGGTGTCGGGGCGGTAAGAGTGGATGCGGCGCGGGTGCGACCCCGGCGCGAAAGGCGTAATTGTGGCAGGCCCGGCGCCATGCGGCAATCGCGTGCTTACCCGGGTGCACGTTTCTGCACGGCTGGGCTAAAGTCCGGCGCTCTTTGACCGATTAGTCCATTAAGACTATTTCTCCTGGCGGAAGATTCTCATGAGCACGTTCAGCGAACTTTACGAATCAGTGGAGCGGACCTTCTGGAACTCGCTGACCAAGAAGCTCCTAAGCCTGTTGATGTTGCTCGTCTTCAACCTTGGCTATTTCGCGATCTGGAGCAGCCAGCGTTCCGACGTCGAGCAGGCCTTGCGGACTGGGGGCGCCTCGCCCGAGACGCTTGCCCAGGTGAGCGCAGCCTTCGACTTCGGGCTGTATGCCATGCTGGTGCTCACCGCGTTCGCAGTCGCGTTCCTGGTGGGGCAGATCCTCTATTTGCGGCATCTGATCGTACGCCCGATCCGGGTCGTCACACGTATCTTCAACGAGATCGCCCAAGGGCAGGGCGACTTCTCCCGTGATCTGCCACTGACCACGCATGACGAGTTGCGCGAGCTTGCGGAGGGGTACAACCGCTTCGCGGTCAAGATGCGCGAGGTGATCGGCAGCGTGCGCACCATGAGCGTCAGCATTGCCCGCGAGGCGGTTCAGGTGAAACTGGGTGTCGAGAACTCGGCCCGTGACGCGCGCAAGCAGGGGGAGATGACGCGCCTGGTGTTCGATGCGAGCACCAGTTCCACCTCGGCGATCGCCGACGTGTCGGGCAGCGCGCGTGCGATAGACGGTTCGACGCGCAGCAACCTCGAGATCGCACGCGCTTCGCTCGCGGAGGTGCAGAACGTGGCGGAGAAGATCAATCTCGTCAGCGAGAAGCTGCAGCGCTTCAACCACACCGTCGACGACCTGTCGCAGCGCTCCGAGAGTGTCATGCAGATTGCCGCGCTGATTCGCGAGATCGCCGATCAGACCAACCTGCTCGCGCTCAATGCTGCGATCGAGGCCGCCCGCGCGGGCGAGGCCGGGCGCGGCTTCGCCGTGGTGGCGGACGAGGTGCGCAAGCTCGCCGAGCGCGTCAACAAGGCTACTCAGGAGATCGTCGGCAACATCAATGGCATGCTCGAGCTGGTCGGTGAGACGCGGTCCGAGAACGAAGTCATCAACGCGGACGTGCATCAGACGCGCGAGGTGGTCACGCGATCGGCAGCGCAGTTCGAGCACATGGTGGGCGAGTTCGAGCGGACCGGCGAGCAGCTCACGCAAATTGCGGGGGGCATGGAGTCGCTGAACGAGACCAACGCACGCGTGCACGAGAACGTCAGCCTGATCCACGATCTGTCGACCACCGTGGCCGGCCAGATGGACCAGTGCGAGCGCCGCACCAACGAGCTTACCAAGTCGACCGAAGCGGTGCAGGAGCTGGTGTCGCGCTTCACCATCGGCAGCGGCGCCTTCGACAACCTGGTCACGCAGGCGCGCGAGTTCCGCGACCGGGTGCAGGCGACACTGCAGGCCATGGCAGATTCCAAGGTGGACGTCTTCGACCGCAATTACCGCCCGATCGCCGGCACCAATCCGACGAAATTCAAGGTGGCCTGGAGCGAAGAATTCACCCGTCGCTGCCAGGGCATGCTGGACGAGGCGCTTGAGCGCGCGCGGTGCAGCCTATGCGGTTGCGGTCAACACCGACAGCTACCTCTCGGCGCACAACGCCTGTTATTCGAAGGCGCTCACCGGCGATCCGGAAAAGGATCTGGTCGGCAACCGCACCTGCCGCAAGTTCGAGCGCCCGCCCGAACTGCGCGCGGCGCGCAATACGGAGTCCATGCTGCTACAGACCTTCCTGCGCGACACGGGCGAGGTGCTGTGCGACATCGCCATGCCGATCATGGTGAATGGCCGCCATTGGGGCAACGTGCGCATCGGCGCGCCGGCGGAGGCGCTGCTGGAGCGCTGAAGCGCTGCCCCCTGAGCAACCCGGCCTTCATGGTTACCGTGAACACTGGGTTGCTTAGTCCACCGCCCGCTGCAGCACCCCGATCGGTGGCGCCCAGTCGGTGCCGGGCTGCTTCTTGCGCGTGACCAGCGTCAGTTGGGCTGGGGCGAAGACGTTTGCGTTGTGGGTGACCGGCGTGGTGATCAGGTATTGCGCGCGGGTAGCGCGCAGGAAGGTGCCGACGCGGTCGATATTGGCGACGTCCAGGTGAGCAAAGGGCTCGTCGATGAAGACGAAGCCGCCCGGGCGGGATTCGTCCATCAGCAGGCCGATCAGCAGGATCAGCGACTTCATGACCTGCTGCCCGCCCGAGGCCTCGCCGTCGTTGAGGCCCACCGCACCCTTGCGGTCGAAGTCGAAGCGCACCTCCAGCCCGGCCTGGGCGAGCGAGAGGTCGTCATTGTCCAGGTGCGGGGTGGGGCAGTCCACGCTGACGTTGGCCAACTCGCCGAGCGCCTTCAGGTTCTTCGCGTACTGGCGCACGGTGGCACGCAGCTTGGCGATGTAGGCTGCGCGTGCGTTGTCGGTGTGCAGGCGCGCGGTGGTGCAGTAGCCCTGGCGGTTGAGGTAGTCGCGCTCGCGCAGCGCGACGTCGGCGCCGAGACGGTCGCGCACCACCAGCACCGCCGGGTCGGTGATCCAGTCGCCTTCGTCGAGGTGGCGGCGCAGGCGTTCGACTTGCAGGCGGGCGCCACGGGCATCGCCGTATTTGTCTGCGAGCAGGGCGAGCTCGCTGGTGTCGAGCCAGTGCGCGGGCATGCCGCGCCGACGGCGGCGCAGCTTGAGGATGCGTTCGGCCTGGGTGTGGCGGCGCGGGCCGTGCTCGCGCGCAATGTCGGCCAGGCGCAGGTCGATGGCCTTGAGTTCGCGATTGCGGCGGTCGAGCTCGATCTGGATGCCGTTGAGCTTTTCGGCGAGACGGTCCATCTCGCCGCGCGTCTCGGTGCGCTCGGCAATCGCTTCGGTGAGCGCCCTGCGCGCGGCGGGCAGCTCGGTTTCGGCACTTACGTAGGTTTCGGCCTTGGCTGCGAGCAATTGCGCCGACTGCAGGCCTAGCAGGCGCTGGCGGATCGTGGTGAGCCGGGCTGCGGCCGCATCCAGCTTGGGGCGCAGGGCCTGGAGCTGCTTGTCCAGCCCGGCGATCTCGTCCTGCAGCGCGGCGATTCGCGACTGGCGGGCGAGCTCGCCGAAGTGGAATTCCTGCGGCCGGCCGAGGTGGCGTGCGCCGCGGCGCTCGCGGTGGTAGCCGTCGCGGGTGATCCATTCCTGCTCGCGCGGCAGGTCGCGCGCGGCCTCGGCGTGCTCTACGCGGCGGATACGGTTGAGCAAGTCGGCGAGCCAGCGCGGCACCGGGGCGCTGAACTCGACCACTTCAGCGAGGCTCATCGGTCGCGGAGGCGGCGCATTCTCGCGTTCCGGGACGATGAAGTGCCGGAAGCGTTCGCGCTCGCCGAGCGCCCATGCCGCATGCCGGTCGGCTTCGCGTTCGAGCAGGATCAGATTTCGGTAGGGGCGCAGGATGGCCTCGAGCGCGGCCTGCCACGCGGGGTCGATGACCTCCACCACCTCGGCCAGGCTCTTGTGCGCGATGCCTTCGGCCGTGAGCTTGACGCGAAAGCGCGCCACCTCGGTGTCGCCCGGCGGGCCGGCCCGGTTGCGCTCGCCGCGCAGGGTGTCGGTCTTCTCCTCGAAGGCGGTGACCAGCTCTCGCTCCTTGCGGCGCAGTGCGGCGAGCGCAGCGTCGGCTTCCTCATGCTCCTTTTCCAGCGCGACGGCGTCCGCCCCGTGTTCGCTGGCGAGCTGGGCGCGCAGCATGTCCCGCTCGTCGAGCAGCTTCTCCAGGTCGCGCACGCGGTCGTGGGCGGCGAGGTAGTGCTTTTCGGAGGCGGTGTCGCTTTCCTTCAGGCGCTTGCGCTCGGCCTGCGCGCCTTCCTGCTCGATACGCACGCCCTCCAGGCGCTGGCGGGATTCGCGTTGCTCGACGAGTTTCTCGGCGCGCTCGCGGCCAATGCGCTGCAGGGCTTCGCGTTCGCTGGCAATCTCGCGCTCGAGTTCGGCGATCTCGAGGCGGGGGACGATCTCGGCCTCCAGCGCCTGTGCTTCGTCGGCAAGCTGCTTCCACTCCAGGAAGCGGTTGGCCTCGGCCTTTTTCTCCTCGGCCTGGGTCTTCAGGCGGTCGAGATCGATGCCGAGCTCGCCCAGCTCGCGCTCGGCGGATTTCTGCTCCTCGCGCGCGGCCTGGTAGTTGTCCAGCACCTCCTTGTCGCCGAAGACGTCGAAGACGAGTTCGAGCAGGGCTTTGGGCGAGTATTCGCACAGCTTGTCGGTGTCGCCCTGTTCCAGCGCGAGCACCTTGGTGATGGCTGGGGTCAGGCCGCCCCAGGCGAGGCGGTTCTGGTAGTCGCGCAGGCCGATCCAGTCGTTGGTCTGCTCGAGCGCCTCGATCGCCAGATTGCCGTCGACGATGGTGTAGTCGCGGATCCAGTCGCCGCCGGCCTTGCGGATGCGGCAGGCGAGCGTGACCTCGTCCGCCAGGCAGGGGAAGAAGGGCCGCTTGCCGCTGTGGCCGGGCTGGTTGGCGACCACCGCGCGGATCCACGCGAAGCTGCGATCGGCGCGGCGCACGTAGCGGCGGAAGTCGCGCTTGCCCGAGCAGCGCAGCGCGAACAGCGTGCGCAGAGCGTCGAGCAGCGTGGTCTTGCCCGAGCCGTTGGGGCCTACGATGGTGATGATCTGCGCGTCCAGCGGCAGCGAGAAGCGCCGCCAGAAGTCCCAGTGGACGAGCTCGAGAGTCTTGATGTGGAACATGGGCCGGGGTCGCGGTGAGGCTCAGCGCCGCTGCAGCAGCAGCCCGCACTCGAGGTGGTGGGTGTAGGGGAACTGGTCGAAGGCTGCCGCCGCGGCGATGCGGTGGGTGGCGGCGAGCGCGGCGACGTTGGCGCGCAGGGTCTCCGGGTTGCAGGAGATGTAGAGGATGTTGTCGAAGCCTCGGGCGAGCGCAATCGTGCCGTCGTCGAGGCCGGCGCGCGGCGGGTCGACGAAAAGCGTGCTGAAGCGGTAGCCGGCCAGGTCCACGCCCTGCATGCGACGGTACTGGCGCCCGCCGGCGAGCGCGTCGCTGATCTCCTCGCTCGCCATGCGCACCATGGTGACGTTGCCCACGCCGTTGTCGGCGAGGTTGGTGTGTGCGGCGCGCACCGAGGTCTTGCTCATTTCGGTCGCGAGCACACGCCCGAACAGCGGCGCCAGCGCGACGGTGAAATTGCCGTTGCCACAGTAAAGCTCAAGCAGGTCGCCCGGGCCTTGCGAGCGTGCGCCCACTGCCTTGGCCTGCGTGCGCGCCCAGGTCAGCATGTGCTGATTCACGCCGCCGTTGGGCTGGGTGAAGCTGCCTTCGAACTGCTGGTAACGCAGGCGCTGGCCGTCGACCTCGAGCACCTCCTGCACCCAGTCACGATCCAGCACGATCTTCTGCTTGCGGCTGCGGCCGATGAGCTGGATCTGCAGGTCGGCGGCGCGCGCGCGCGCGGCCGCCTCCCAGGCCTCGTCGAGCGGACGGTGATAGACCAGGCTCACCAGGCACTCGCCGCTCAGCGTGGCGAGAAACTCGACCTGGAAGATCCTGCGCCGCAGCGGCTCGCTCGCCTGTAGGGCGTCGCGCAGGCGCGGCATCAGGGTGGCGATGGGTTCGGCGGCGGCGGGGAAGGTTTCGAGCAGGATGGGCTGCTTCGGGTCCGCGCTGTCGAACATCGCGTAGTCGATGCGGCCCTCGTGGTGCCACAGGCGGAACTCGGCGCGCAGGCGGTAGTGCAGCGGCGCGGAGCGGAAGACCGCGGGCTCGGGCAGGTCGAATTCGGCGAAGTCGGCGCGGTAGCGCGCGAGCTTGGTGGAAAGCTGCTCTTCGTAGTGCGCGGGGTGGATGTCGGGCAGGGCCATGGATTCAGCGCTCCTCTTCCGTGGCGTCTTCCTCGTCCGGGAGCACGTCGGCAAAGTCCAAGGCATTGGCCGCAGGCATCGCGTGGCCGGCGGCGGCGAGCACCTCACCGAGCGTGCCGTGGATGACGCGGTCGGCCATCACCCGGTAGTCGAGCGCAAGGTCGAGCAGGGGGCCTTCGCTGATCAGGCCGTTGCGGCGCTCGATGAAGCCGAGGCGGGCGAGCTTGCCGAGCATGAAGTTGCGTACCTTGGTGCGCCCGCCCAGGCGCGGGCCGAAGTCGGCGATCAGCGAAGCCTCGGTGAGTGTGCCGGACACGGACTCGCCATGTGCCACAGGTTTGTCGGCGCCGCCGAAGAGGTCGGTCTGGCCGTCGTCGATCCGTTCGCGGCGGGTGACCTGACGCTCGCGTTTGGGCAGCACGATCAGCGACCAGAGGATCACCAGCAGCGCGATCTCGTCGCGCGTGAGGCCCAGATTGCTGGCGGCGTATTCGCGCCCACCGCCGAACACCGGCTCGGCCATTTCGGACTGCAGTGCCACACCGACATGGGCGGCGTAGGGGTTGTCGAGCAGGCGCAGGCCGACGTCGGCCAGCCGCCGGTCGAGCTCGAGGCGGAAGGTTTCGTCTACCAGCGCGCGGCGCACCTGCTTGTCGCTGCGCGGCAGCCAGCGCTGCGCGAGCAGCCGGGCGGTGAGCGTCTTGAGTTCGTGTTCCATGGGCAGTCCTGGCGGCTCAGGCCGTGGCGGTGTTGCGTGGGCGCACTTCGCCGAGCGTGATCGCGGCGATCTCGTCTTCGCCGACGGCGGTGAGCGTGTCACCAAACTCGACCTCCAGCGGCAGGCGCATGAAACTGCTCACTGGGCCATCCTCCGAGCCGCCCTCGGGACCGGTACGGGCGCCATCCGCAAGCAGGGCGAGCAGCGACAGACGGTAGCTTGCCGGCGCGAAGCCGCCGCCGGCGATCACGCGCTGGAGTGGCTGCGGCGCCGGCAGGCCTTCGAGACGGTGGGTGAAATGCTCCAGCAGGCGCAGGTCTTCGGTGTGTGGCGCGACCTCGCCCGAGGTGTCGTCGGGAGGCGGCAGGCGCGCGTCGATCGCGGCGGTCACCGCATTGCCGTCGAGCTGGCTTTCGGCACGGTCGAGCAATTCGTGACCACCGGCCAGCAGTGCGAGCTCGGGCACCGCGGCGAACGCGTCGAACGCGAGCCCTGCGAGCGCATCCGCATCGAGGCTGCGAAGCCAGGCGGAGACGTCCGAGGACGAGATTCCCGAGGCGCCCAGCGTTACCCGCTGCGACTCGATCTTGTTGAGCGCGCGCTGGAAAGAGGCGTCTGCGCGTGCGAGACGTGACTGCGCCAGACCGATGCGTTGGGCAACGCGGGCGATGTCGAAGTCGACCTCGGGGTCGGCAAGCAGCTTGTTGAGCAGCTCGGTGCCGCGCTCCAGCCAGCGCCCGTTGGCCGACAGCCGGCGACGTGCATCGAGGATGCGGAACTCGGAGCCCGAGGCGATCGCCTCCTCGAAGTGCCAGGTGAGGTCGTTGAGCTTGGACAGCAGATGGCCGAGGGATTCGGCCGTGACGCCGCCCACGGCCTGCAGGCCGGCGAGCTGGGCGGTGAGGAAGCCGAGCTCGGCGTCTTCTTCCTCGCCGAAGCGCAGCAGCATGGCGATCGCCGCCACCGCATTGCGGCCGATGTCGGACAGCGCGTAGTGGCCGTCCTCGCCGATCGCGAGCAGGGCGTTGTCGCGCAGGCGCTTCAGCACCGTCTCGAGCTTGACCGGGTCGAGGTAGGTGAAGCGCGCGCGCAAGGCCTCGGGCGCCCAGCGCGGCGAGTCCGCTTCGCGCCCGATCTCGCGCAGCACCAGCAGGCGCATCAGCACCTCGGGCTCGGTGCCGCGGAAGAGCGTGATGAAGGCGTCGAGCAGCGGACGGGCCGAGGCCAGCGCCGCGAGCTCGGGCACCTCGTCGGCGTCGACGCCTGCGGCGAGGAAGTCGGACAGGAAAGGGTCAGTCAAACCTTAGACGCCTTGCTTCAGGCTCGCCGCAATGAAGTCGTCCAGGTCACCGTCCAGAATGGCCTGGGTGTTGCCGACCTCGTAGTTGGTACGCAGGTCCTTGATGCGCGACTGGTCCAGCACGTAGCTGCGGATCTGGTGGCCCCAGCCGATGTCGCTCTTGGAGTCTTCCAGCTTCTGCTGCTCGGACTGGCGCTTGCGCAGTTCGGCCTCGTACAGGCGCGCCTTCAGCATCGACATGGCCTCGGCCTTGTTCTTGTGCTGCGAGCGGTCGTTCTGGCACTGCACGACGATGCCGGTGGGCTCGTGGGTGATGCGCACCGCGGAGTCGGTCTTGTTGATGTGCTGGCCGCCCGCACCCGAGGCGCGGTAGGTGTCGATGCGCAGGTCGGCGGGGTTGATCTCGATCTCGATCGAGTCGTCGACCTCGGGGAACACGAACACCGAGGTGAAGCTGGTGTGGCGGCGCGCGTTGGAGTCGAACGGCGACTTGCGCACCAGGCGGTGGATGCCGGTCTCGGTGCGCAGGAAGCCATAGGCGTATTCGCCGGAGAACTTGATCGTGCAGTTCTTGATGCCTGCGACCTCGCCCTCGGTCTCTTCCATCAGCTCGACGGTGAAGCCCTTCTTTTCGCCGTAGCGCAGGTACATGCGCTCGAGCATGCCCGCCCAGTCCTGCGCCTCGGTACCGCCGGCGCCGGCCTGGATCTCGATGAAGCAGTTGTTCGGGTCCATTGGGTTGCTGAACATGCGGCGGAACTCGAGCTTCTCGATCGCCTCCTGCAACTCGACGAGGTCGGCTTCGACCGCCTCGAAGGTGTCGTCGTCGTCCTCGGCCTCGGCGAGCTCGTAGAGATCCTTGAGGTCGCGCGACTGCGCGTCGATCTGCTGCAGCGTCAGCACCACGTCTTCGAGCTGGCGCTTTTCCTTGCCAAGCTCCTGGGCACGTTCGGCGTTGTTCCAGACCGCCGGGTCTTCCAGTGCGCGGTTAACCTCTTCGAGCTTCGATGCTTTCACATCGTAGTCAAAGATACCTCCGTAGTTCGCGACCGCGGGCGGCGAGGTCGGCGAGTTTTTCGGCGATGGCGTTCTGGCGTTCGGCTTCCATGGCTGCGGCTCCGGCTGAATCTGGAAAACCGCGCATTATACCGGCCATGAGTCGATGGGCGTGTGTGGCATCGTTTCGTGCCGCATCGTTTCGCGGACGGCCATCGCAGTGCAGTGCAGCGCGGTGCGGGCGGACTTGTCAGCGACCTCGCGCCATACGAAGTCGCACGTCCGTGTGTGCGGTCGCGCGGGTTTCGTCCGGGCGGGTGCCCGGATCAGGCTGCCTCGAAGTGCTCCACCATCAACTGCACGCTCGACACC
Organism: Thauera sp. AutoDN2; assembly: GCF_051280715.1. Classification (NCBI taxonomy): domain Bacteria; kingdom Pseudomonadati; phylum Pseudomonadota; class Betaproteobacteria; order Rhodocyclales; family Zoogloeaceae; genus Thauera; species Thauera sp. AutoDN2. Next base: position 18,514 of record NZ_JBNCAR010000021.1, read on the forward strand.
CCTTGGTATTCGTTGATGCCCAGCCGGTAGGCGGCGTGGATCTGTGCGGCCGCACCTTCGGCGTGGTTGAACTGGATGGCCTCGTAGCGGCTGCCCCCGCGCGAGAGCTCGAGCTTGAGGTGCTTGTCCTTGAGCAGGCGCTGGCGCTCGACGCGGAACACGTCGTCGAACACCGGCGCGGGAAAGCCCTGGCCCCAGATCTCGTTGTCGAGCATGCGCACGGCGTCGAGCGCAAAGTAGCCCGACTCCAGGCTGCCGTCCGTGTCGATGCGTCGCTCGAGTTGTGCGGGCTCGAGCAACTCGCTTACCACCTCCTCAAAGGCTGCGTCGAAGCGCGCGAGTTCCGATTCGCGGATGGTGAGTCCGGCCGCCATGGCGTGGCCGCCGAAGCGCACGATGAGGTCGGGCTGGCGCTTGGTGACGAGATCGAGCGCGTCGCGCAGGTGCAGGCCGGGGATCGAGCGCCCGGAGCCCTTGAGCTCGCCGTCGTTGGCACGGGCGAAGGCAATGGTGGGGCGGTGCAGCTTTTCCTTGATGCGGCCGGCGACGATGCCGATCACGCCCTGGTGCCAGTCGGGCTCGAACAACGCCACGGTGGCGCGGTTGCCGGAGCTTACTTCCCCATTGATCCCGGCCAGGCGCGCGAGCGCTTCTTCCTGCATGCCGGCTTCGATGCTGCGGCGTTCGCGGTTGAGCTTGTCGAGTTCCTGGGCGATGTTCATCGCGCGCCCGGCGTCGTCGGTGATCAGGCACTCGATGCCGAGGCTCATGTCGGATAGCCGCCCGGCGGCGTTCAGCCGTGGGCCGATCATGAAGCCGAGATCCATTGTGCTGGCGCGTGCCGGATCGCGTCCGGCAAGGGCGAAAAGCGCGCGGATACCGGCCTGCATGCGGCCGGCGCGCATGCGCGCAAGACCCTGTGCCACCAGGATGCGGTTGTTGCGGTCGAGCTTGACCACGTCGGCCACGGTGCCGAGCGCCACCAGGTCGAGCAGGTCGGCGAGGTTGGGCTCCGTGCCGCCGGCAAAGGCGCCGCGCTCGCGCAGTTCGGCGCGCAGCGCGAGCATCGTGTAGAACATCGCGCCGACGCCAGCCAGCGCCTTGCTCGGGAAATCGCAGCCGGGCTGGTTGGGGTTCACGATCACGTCGGCCTCGGGCAATACATCGCCGGGCAGGTGGTGGTCGGTGATCACGGTCGCCATGCCGTGCGCACGTGCCGCGGCGATGCCCTCGACGCTGGCGATGCCGTTGTCGACCGTGATCAGCACGTCGGGCTCGAGCCGCGCGGCGATCTCGACCATGGCGGGGGTGAGGCCGTAGCCCAAGGTGACGCGGTCGGGCACCAGGTAATGTACGTCGGCGCCGAAGGCGCGCAGCGCGCGCATGCCCACCGCGCAGGCGGTGGCGCCGTCGCAGTCATAGTCTGCGACGATTACCATGCGCGCGCCGGCCTCGATGGCGTCGGCGAGCAACACGGCGGCTTCCTGCGTCCCGGTCAGCGCTTCGGGTGGCAGCAGGTTCTTGAGGCGGGTGTCGAGCTCGTCGGCGCGAGCGATGCCGCGCGCGGCGTACAGGCGGGCGAGCAGCGGGTGCAGGCCGGCGTCCGCGAGGCGGGCGAAGGCTTGCTGCGATACGGGGCGGGACTGGATGCGGGTCATCGGTCGGAATGTGTATTCGGGGGCGAGGGCGGCCCGGAAGTCGTCAGCGGTGCCGGGGCAATCGACTTCAGCAGCGCCTCGAAAGCATAGGGTTTGCGCCAGAACTTCCAGCGGTCGCTGCCGCGGTTCTTGACCACCAGCGTGCCGCGGTCGCCTGGTGCGGTGATGCACAGGGTGTCGAGCTGGCCGCGCCGCAGCGCGTCGGCAAGCGGGGCGAACCAGTCGCGTTCGAGTGCCTGGAGGCCACGACGCCAGGCGTCGAGATCGAGCACCTGCGCGGGCCGGCGCAGGTCGTCCAGCACGACCAGCGTGTCCTGCTTCAACGCAGAAGCGAGGTTGGGTGCAGCGACCGGACATCGGCCGGCACGTGCGAGCCCGATGCTGAGCGGGTCGGTGGCCTGTACCAGGGCCGCCGGCGCCCGCGGCATGGGCTCGAGTTCCCCCGCGCCCCATAGCCACACGCTGTTGACGGGCCGCTGGCCGGATTCCTCGCGTGCCCGGCTGCGCGCGTGATTGTGCAGCACGATCTGCGCTTCGTTCATCGTGCGCTGCCACAGCCGAGCGTCCTCGCCCTCGGGGAGGAAGTGCTTCACCGGTCGGCCGACGACGTCGTCCAGGGGGTACAGCGTGACGTTCGTGGCCTTCGGCAACCGAAGATACCAGCGTGTCGGGGTGCAGGCCTCGAACGCCCCGAGGTCGGCGAAGATTTCATTGAGCGCAGCGACCAGTTCGGCGGCTTCCTCCGCCGCCAGCTGGCCGTCGTCGAAACCCTGCAGCAGCAGGTGCTCGCGGGCGAAGGAGAGGTTGACCGGGTCTGCGCATAGCCAGTGGCTGTCTTCGTCCGGGGGTTGCGCGCTCGTTTCGCCGAGGCGCCTGAGTGCAGCCAGGGGAAGTGGCGCGCCGTGCAAGCCGAACAGCCCTGCCCGTTGACCATCGTAGGGCTCGAAATCGCGCACCGAGCGCGACCCGCGGCCGAGCAGGGTGGCGAGCCCATCGAGCGTCAGCCCGGAAGCGGGGCCGAGCAGGGTTGCGGTAGGCCACAGCAGGCCGGGGATCAGGAGCTGGATCTGCATCGAAAGCGCATCATGGGGAGCGGCACGAGTCTAGCATGTGCAAGGGGGCATCTGCCGCGCGCCAGCCCGCGCCCGTGGTGGGCAGCGGCCCCGGATGAGCCTGTTGGGTGCGAGTTGACAGAAGCCGGCGCAAAGCCTTCAATTGATGCACATGAAAGAATCACATGATTGCATGGGGCCAGCATGAAGACGACGCCTTCCACCGCCCGCGAACCCACTGCCGCCTACGTCGCAGGGCGCGTCCTTGGCGGTGCGAGCATCGAGCACTACCTGCACGCAGCATCGGCCCTCGAGCGCGATCACATGGTGCGCGAGGGGTTTGATACGGGTTCGCTGGACGCGTTCGCCCACCGTTTCGGCCGCAGCGGACGCAGCCTCGCGCAGCTGCTGGGTGTGGCGCCGGCCACCTACGATCGCCGTGTGCGCGAGGGCAAGCCCCTGTCGCAGGATGACTCCGATCGCGTCGCCCGGCTGATCGATGTCGAACGCGCCGCTGCGCGCGTGTTCGGTGATGAGGCGGCGGCCCGCGAATGGCTGGCTGCGCCGATCCCGGCGCTCGGCGGCGCGATCCCCATCGAACTGCTCGCCACCACGCCGGGCCACCAGGCCGTGATGAACGCCCTGCGTCGCATCATGGCCGGCACTGCTGCCTGATGGCTGCGCGCAGGGCCACCTTGTGGCGGCTGGCGCAGGATTGGGTCGATCTCGAAACCGGGGTGCGCTTGTGCGTCGCGGAGGATTTCTCGTGTGCAGGCAACGGTGCGGCGGCCGTCGGCGGTCGTTGGAACAGCGTGGGCAGGCCGGTCATCTACCTGGCGGACAGCCTGGCCCTGGCGCAACTCGAGAAGCGCGTGCATACCCCGCTACGCCCGCCACGGGATCTGGTCGCGGTGGAGGCGACGCTGCCCGCTGCGGTCGTGGCCGCAGCCGAGACGGTCGTGCTTCCTGAAGGCTGGGATACGGACAACGTCGACTGGTCGGTGGGCCGCGCGGTGTCGCAGTGCGTTGGCGACGACTGGCTGGCGCGCGGCAGCACCTTGCTGCTGCGTGTGCCATCGGTGGTGGTGCCGGTGGGGTGGAATTACCTTCTCAACCCGGCGCATCCGGATGCGGGGCGGGTGAAGACGCGTCGGATCGAGTACAGGCCCGATGCGCGGCTGTGGTAAGGGGGAGGGGGCTTCAAGGGGGCTGAGCATGCACCTGGTGGCGATCCTGCCTGGCGCCAAGTCAGAGCCGCACGACCACGTCGGGTATGAGACCTGGATCTATGTGCTGGCAGGAACGGTGCTGACGCGCTGGGCCACGAAGCTCGAGCACGAGGTGATCAGCGAAGCCAGGGAGTTCCTGTTCGTCCCGGCAGGGGTGCCCCACGAGGCCGTCAGTCTGAGGGCCACTGAAGCGGCCTGTGCCGTGGTCGCGCGCAATCATCGGGCGGAGCAGGACCAGGTGGCGCCCTATGTAGTTGAGCAGTGGGCCAAGGGCATCAGAACCTCCCTGCGTCTCGCGCGAAACCGCTCGAAATAGCGCCGATGATGCCTCCAAGCCGGGCGACGAGCTGTAAATGCGTTTAGCGTCCGCGTAAAGCAGGAGAAGCAGCTGTCGGATTTTTTACAGTCGGCGCAGGTGCTGTGCTCCAGAGCCTGTAATGAGAATGCAACGCATTGATTGCAAACGAGGATGGCAAACGAGGATGGCAAACGAGGATCGAATGGTGCTTCACCCATCTCGAGGGTTGAGGCACTTGATGTTTGGTCAATCCTGTTCAGGCGGTCAGCGCCTTGCTTGCCCCGGCAAGGAAAACAGAGGTGGAGGTTTGTATGGGCGCATATCTTCGACTGCTCAGCCGATTCGTCCTTTGGGCTTCAGCCGCGCTGTTGATGCTCTCGACCTCCGTCATGGCGGCGCCCTATCGTGTGTTGCTCGAGTCCGATCAGGATACGTTGGGTGGAGCCGAGGTTTTCCTGGCCAGTTTCAATTCGCTGGACGATCTGCTGACCGGCAATCTCGCCGCGACCCAGGTATCGCAGCTCGGTATTGGTGCGGGTTTCTCGATCGCCGGTTTCTTGATCGAACCGACGGACAGCGGCAATGGGACCGGGAATGGGAATGGGACCATCCCTGAGCCGGGTACGCTTGCGCTGCTGGGCGTGGCGCTCGTTGGCCTTGCGCTCTCGTGCTGGCGGGCGGCAACGCGGTGGAGCCGCTGCTGTGTGGCACTTACGTCGACAAGCGCCTCGCCGGCATTCAGGCGGTGCAGACGTCGTCGTGCCTGAACCGCGCGCATCCAGGCAAGGACACGACCTACGTGGTCGACTTCGTGACTTCGTTAATGATCCGGACGAGGTCCTCGCCGCCTTCCGCGTCTATCACACCACGGCGGAACTGGCCGGCGTCAGCGATCCCGAGCAGATCTACACTCTGCGCGCCAATCTCGACGGCCTGGGCTTTTAAGACACGTTCGAGGTCGAGCACGTGGGCGAGGTGGCGCTGCGCGGCAAGGATCAGTCCGCGCTCGACGAGATCATCGCGCGGGTGAACCAGTTCTTCGTCGGCGAGCTCACCGAGGGTGACAAGCTGCTCTACGTGAACAACGCGCTCAAGGGCAGCGGCTCGAGTGCGAGACGCTGATCGAGCAGGCGGTGAACAGCACCAAGGAGCAGTTCGGCAACTCGCCGGATCTGGATGCAGCGATGGATGCGCTGTCGGCCTTCACCGCATGATCCAACAGGCTTTGGAAGACGAGATCCCCCGCGAACTGGCGTGGCTGAGCGGCTACGACAAGGCCTTCGCGCAGTTGGAAGCAGAGTTCGATCTGCCCCGGAAGGACTTGTCGGCCTGACCTGACACCCACCATACCTTTCGGTCGACGAGCAGCTATCAGGATGTGTCTGCCAATCGCGGCATCCGGCCAAGGACTGTCGGTTAGTCTCTTTGCTCCAAGGACACTCGAGCGGGAGCACCGCTGTGAAGCCTGCCGGATACCCAAGACGTATTCATCAGCCTGACCTGCCAGTCAGGTTGTACCAAGGTGAGCGGCAGCAAGGTGCCCAACTGCGGCCGCATGGCACTCAGTCCCAGCGAGTTGCAGGTCTCCACTTCATCGAACTGTTGGTATCGGCGCTGGCCGGACGGCCGGCGAAGCAACGCTTGTGTGACTCGTTCCCGAGGCTTTGAGCCACTCCCGCTTTTCGCCCACCTTCGCCCACACGTCCGCATCGGGCAGCGCCGGATGCGCCTCGACGATGCGCGGCCACGCCTTCGCCAGCGTGGCATTGAGCGCGAGGTATTCACGCTGCGCATCGGTGAGCTCACCTTCCGGCACGATCGCATCCACCGGGCATTCGGCCACGCACAAGGTGCAGTCGATGCACTCCTCCGGATCGATCACCAGGAAGTTCGGGCCTTCGCGGAAGGCATCGACGGGACACATGCTCACGCAATCCGTGTACTTGCAGCGGATGCACGCCTCGGTGACGACATGGGTCATGGCCTTTTCTCCTCGAACAGGGTCTCGAGCACGGGAAAGAGCTCCCGCTCCTCGAAGCGAACGTGATCGATCAGTGCCTGCCCGGCCTGCGCTTCGTCCCTGCCGCTCAGCGCCGCCGCGAAAAGAAGCCTGAGCTGGGCGTGCTCGGCGCGCAGCCGTTCGGCGAGCGCGCCGTGGCGATCCGTCTCGAGCAGCGGCAGCAGGTCGCGCTCCTCCTCCGCGAAATGGGCTTTGATGCCGGGAAGCTCGGCGCCGAGCTCGGCCCGGGCGCCGCCGGCGAGCAAGTGCCTGCCGAGACGCAGCGCGGTGTGATGCTCACGGGACAACTGGGCGAGGCGGGTGTGGCGCTTCATGGCGGATTCCTGTAATGACTCTTTTAAAGAAGAATTTAGAACTCCTCTTTAAAAGAGTCAACTGATGTGAATCTATTGTTGCTAGCATGCTGTTGGCAGTCACTTACCTGCACGCTCTGGCTATGAACATCACACAGCACAACGGCTACGCGCTTCGGGCCCTCATGTACCCCGGGGCCTGCCCCGAGCGGCGCGTCACCGTCAAGGAACTGGCCGAGCGCCGGACCGAAACCAAGGCCGGTGCCAAGGCCTTTCGGGGGGCTGTGCTATGTTGGAAAAACAGTGGAGGGGAAGCGATGAAGATCCGTCAGGCCATGAGCTGGGAGTGGGACGCGATCGCCGGCATCGCCGCCGCCTTCGTGGCCATCGTTCTGCACCTGCTGCACATCGTCGATGAGACGGTCGTGCTTCCGATCCTGCTGGCGCTCGTGGGCCTGCTGTTCATCAATTTCATGCGCCACAGCCGCAACAACGAGCTGACCGCCGAGCAGGTCGAGCGCATGGGGCATACGGTCGACAGCCTGAAGGCCGCACTCGTGCGTCCGGGCTTGGCCCTGATCGGGCCGCGCCAGTTGCAGACGGCGTATCACCGCTTCCTGCTTGCGATGAGCGGAGACTCGATCTGGTTCAACGTGTGCCTGTCGATGTACCGCACCCCCGCGCTCTTCGACGCCCTGCTGCGACCGGCCATCGACAACCCGGCGGTCGGGTCGATCCAGTTCGTGCTCGATGAAAGCCAGCGCGAGCTGTGGGACAGCACGATCGCGCCCCAGATCGCCGCTTGCGCCGGTCATGCGCGTGTTCGCCCGCCACGCTGGTGCAAGCTGGAGCGCACACTCTCCTTTATTCTCGCGGACAGCCAGCACAGCGGCGGTTGCGAGGCCCTGCTGAGCTTCTGGGGCGAACCCTTCATGGCCCAGGCGACCGGGCGGGACGTACCGCGCTTCGTGTTCCACGTACACGAGCACTCCGAGTTGCTGCCTCACCTGCTCGAACTCGAAGGCTGCAGCGCCCACTTTCGTTTGCGCGCGCGGTGAAGGGAACGCAGCAGGGCGCGGTGTTTCAGGATGAATGCCGCAGCAGCGCCAGGCGGATGTGCTCGATCGCGCGCGAGGGGCTCAGGCCTTTCGGGCAGACCTCGGTGCAGTTCATGATCGTGCGGCAGCGGTAGAGGCGATAGACGTCGTCGAGAAAGTCCAGGCGCTCGGCGGTGGCGGTGTCGCGGCTGTCGGCGATGAAGCGGTAGGCCTGCAACAGCCCCGCAGGCCCGATGAACTTGTCCGGATTCCACCAGTAGGACGGGCAGAACGCGCTGCAGCAGGCGCACAGGATGCATTCATACAGCCCGTTCAGGCGCTCGCGCTCGGTCGGGCTCTGCAGCCGTTCGCGTTCGGGCAGGGGGTCGTCGTTGATCAGCCAGGGCTGGATGGAGTGGTAGTGGGCGAAGAACTGCGTCATGTCCACGATCAGGTCGCGGATCACCGGAAAGCCGGGCAGCGGGCGCAGCACGATCGGCTCCTTCAGCCCGTCGAGCGCGGTCAGGCAGGCGAGGCCGTTGCGGCCGTTGATGTTCATCGCGTCCGAGCCGCACACGCCCTCGCGGCACGAGCGCCGGAACGACAGGCTGTCGTCCTGCACGCGCAGCCGCATCAGCAGGTCGAGCAGCTTCTTGTCACCCGCCTCCGGCTGCACGTCATAGGCCTGCATTCGCGGCGGATCGCCCGTCTCCGGGTCGTAGCGATAGATGCTCAGTTTCATGTCCGTCCCTTCGCCGCTCAGGCGGTGAGCGCCACCGTGGCCAGGCTCAACAGCACGCGCACCAGCACGCCGAGCAGCACGATCGCGATCAGGCTCAGCACCGCCAGCCGCAGTCCGCGCGGCTGGATGTAGTCGAGCACGATGTCGCGCATCCCGACCCAGGCGTGCGCGCACAAGGCGCCGAACAGCAGCGCGATCAGCGGCCCGCCCAGCACGCCGCCGGCGAAGGCGCGCCACCCGGCGAAATCGAGCGGCGACGCAAAGGGCAGCGCAAGCACGCCGAACACGATCAGCACCAGCAGCAGCAAGGCGCTGATGCGCTGCACCACCCATGCCCGCTGGCCGTCGTACAGCCTCATGTCAGCCCCCAGACGAGAATCACCAGCGTGAGTGCAGGCGCTGCGACCAGGACCAGGCGCGCACTGGTTCGTGCCCGCACAAGCTCGCTGCCCACGCCGACGTCCATCAGCAGGTGGCGAACCCCGGCCAGCACGTGATGCATGAGCGCCCACAACAGCACCGCCGCCGTCACGCCCCATAAGGGCGACGAAAACAGATCGCGCGCCGCCACGAAACCCGCCTCGGTGCGCAGCGAGGCGTCGAGCATCAGGGCAACGACGGGCAGGGCAATGAACAGCAGCACCCCTGCCACCCGATGCGCGATCGACGCGATCGCACCGATCGGAAAGCGGATCTGCGCCAGATTCAGGAATACCGGCAAGCGACGAGAATGCCTTTCCATATGGGCCCCCCGACAGTTCGAGCCTCCGCCAGCGGCGGCGGAATGGCTCGTATTCGAACCATAGACCACAGGTTGACGCAGTGCCGGCCGCTGCCATGCCCGCGCGCCTTTGGATACGCTCTGCGGGGTGGAGGCCTGCGTCAATTAGCCGGGTGAGGCGCAGCCGGAAGGCCGGGAATCAGAAGCACGACCATCGTTGCAGCCCAAGCCAGGACTCCCCCTTGAATTGCGACGAGGCCAAGCTCGAGTGCAACGATGTCTTCTCGGATTCCCAGCACGCAGCGCGCGCCCCTCTTCAGCAGTGCGACTGAAGCGCCGATTGCCAGTATTGGGATCGCCAGAACGGGAAGGATCTCGTCCTGGATGAGCGCCAAGGACGACAGCCAAAGTGGCAACAGGGACACCGTCGTAAGCATGAATGCATCGCGCGCGCTCGCTTTTGCGCCACGTGTCCCTGCAACCGCCCTGACCAACCACAGAACCATCAGGAAACCCACCAGTTGCGCGGCAATCAGCGCCAATTCGACGAACTGCCAACCCGAGGCTGAAAGCGCAGGCAAGTAGTGCGCAGAGCCGAGATCCGTGGCGTGCAACAGTATGGCGGGGGGCACCATCGCTGCCGGAAGCGCCAGCCCGAAGGCGGTCGCGATCAACGACGGCGGACGGCGGGAGATCTCGCCCCAAGCAGCATCAGAGGACCAGAGCATTGGCGGCAGGTGAAGGGGCAACATGATCGATCGGGAGCGGGGAGAGCTGAAGGAGATCTTTTATATCACGGCATGATGTAAAGTGTCGCTGTTCTTTTTTTGGGCGGGCTCCGCGTTGGCCCCAAAGGCACGGCAGCGAGGCACACCAGCGCGAACCCCTCGACATCCGAAGGAGAGCATGACATGCGCAAATCCTTCCCCTTGAATCCAAAGCAACCCGAACGTATCTGCTGGGGATGCGACAAGTATTGCGCGACCGATGCGCGCGGCTGTGGAAACGGTTCTGGTCGAACGATGCATCCTGCCGAGATGCTTGGGGAGGACTGGTACCTGCACGGTGACTGGGGGCTGGAAGTCGACACCAGCACGGGTCGCGGAGCGTCTTGAAAAGGGCGCCTGCGGCATTCGTTGCGTAATAACAAGGGGCAGGCGGAGTGGAGGACAGACAGGTCGGAGCCAGTGAACAAAGCTGAACAGTAGTCGTGTCAGTTCGCAGGATGAAGAAGCTGCCCTTCGCCGTCGCCTCAGGGACAAATGGCAGGTGACTTGCACCTTGCGGCGTGACTTAACCCGCCCGCGCCCGGGTTGGACGCCGGATCATGGTCCGGGACGAGCGTGGCGGGCGGTACCCGGCGGGTAGGGGCGTAACGGTGGCGCACCGGCCCGTTACGCCCTATACAATGGCGCCCATCATGCGATCAAATCCTGCCTCCAGTGCCGCGCTTTCCGTTGTCGAATCAGAGGTTTCCAGCATCGTCGACGGTGCAGTCGCGGGCCGCCGCGCTGCGCCCTTCCTGCCCATGTCGCGCAAGGAGATGGACGCGCTCGGTTGGGACCAGTGCGACGTCATCCTGGTGACCGGCGACGCCTACATCGACCATCCCAGCTTCGGCATGGCGCTGGTGGGGCGCCTGCTGGAGGCGCACGGATTCCGTGTCGGCATCCTCAGCCAGCCGGACTGGCATTCGGCCGAGCCTTTCCGCGCACTGGGCAAGCCGCGTCTGTATTTCGGCATCACCGCCGGCAACATGGATTCGCTGGTCAATCGCTACACCTCGGATCGCAAGATCCGCTCCGAGGATGCCTACACGCCCAACGCCGAGGCGGGCAAGCGGCCCGATCGCGCGGTCACGGTCTATGCGCAGCGCGCCCGGGAGGCCTTCCCCGGTACGCCGATCGTCATCGGCAGCATCGAGGCCTCGCTGCGCCGGATCGCGCATTACGATTACTGGTCGGACAAGGTGCGGCGCTCGGTGCTGCCGGACTCGAAGGCCGACATCCTGCTGTTCGGTAATGCCGAGCGTGCGCTGGTGGCGCTGACCCACAGGCTGGCAGCGGGCGAGCCGATCGAGGCGATCCGTGACCTGCGCGGCACGGCCTTCATGGTCAAGCCCGGCTGGCAGCCGTCGAACGAATGGCACGAGGTCGATTCGCTCGCGCTCGACAGACCGGGCCGCATCGATGCGCATCCCGACCCTTACGCGATGGAGCCGACGGCCGCCGCGCCCAAGGCTGCCGCCGACGGTGCGCAGCCGGTGCGCATCGTGCCGGCGGCCGAGCGAGTGGCCGCGCGCCGCGCCGACCGCGCGCGCACGGTGATCCGGCTGCCGTCCTACGAGCAGGTGAAGGACGACCTGGTGATGTACGCCCACGCCTCTCGGGTGTTCCACCTCGAATCCAACCCGGGCAACGCGCGCGCGCTGGTGCAGTGTCACGGCGAAGGGCCGGGTGCGCGCGAGGTGTGGATCAATCCGCCGCCGGTGCCGCTGACCACGCCCGAGATGGACTTCGTCTACGACCGCCCCTACGTCCGCGCACCGCACCCGAGTTACGGCGATGCACGCATCCCGGCCTGGGACATGATCAAGTTCTCGATCAACATCATGCGCGGCTGTTTCGGCGGCTGCACCTTCTGTTCGATCACCGAGCACGAGGGGCGCATCATCCAGAGCCGCTCGCACGAATCGATCCTCCACGAGATCGAGGAGATCCGCGACAAGTCACCCGACTTCAAGGGCCACATCACCGACCTCGGCGGGCCGACCGCCAACATGTACCGCATGGCCTGCAAGAGCAAGGCGATCGAGGAGAACTGCCGCCGACTGTCCTGCGTGTATCCGGGCATCTGCGAGAACCTCGACACCGACCATTCCTCGCTGGTCGAGCTCTACCGCAAGGCGCGTGCGGTGCCCGGGGTCAAGCGCATCACCATCGGCTCGGGACTGCGCTACGACCTCGCGGTGCGTTCACCGGAGTACGTCAAGGAACTGGTCACCCATCACGTCAGCGGTTTGCTCAAGATCGCGCCCGAACACACCGAGGAGAACACGCTCTCCAAGATGATGAAGCCGGGCATCGGCGCGTATGAGGAATTCCGCCAGATGTTCGACAAGTTCTCGGCGCAGGCGGGAAAGAAGCAGCATCTGGTGCCGTACTTCATCGCTGCGCATCCGGGCACGACCGACGAGGACATGCTGAACCTGGCGCTGTGGTTGAAGAAGAACAACTTCCGCCTCGACCAGGTGCAGACCTTCCTGCCCACGCCAATGGCGCTGGCGACCACGATGTACCACGCGCGCAAGAACCCGCTGAAGAAGGTCTCGGCCGATTCCGAGGTTGTGGAAACGGCTCGTGCGGGGAAGATCCGCAAGCTGCACAAGGCCTTCCTGCGCTGGCACGACCCGGAAAACTGGCCGACCCTGCGCGAGGGGCTGACGCAGATGGGGCGCGCAGACCTGATCGGCAACGGCCCGCACTGCCTCGTTCCGCGCCACCAGCCTGGCGCAGCGCTTGCGGCAGGGGCGCGAAAGGAGAAAGGCGGGCACTGTGCCCGCAAGAAGGTGCCGAGCAGTGCGCCCGCGAGCACACCCAAGAGCGGATCCAAGCCCACAGCCGGAAACCCCCCGCAGGTCGGGAGGCCGCGCCGCGGCCGAGCCTGACGACTACGCGATCGCCTGCGGCGTGGTTGCGAAGCGGTTGCGCCCGCCGGCCTTGGCGCGGTACATCGCCTCGTCCGCACGGCGCAACAGGTCTTCGGCGCGCTCGTCCGCACCGCTGAAGCCGCTGATGCCGATGCTTGGCGTGTTGTGGCAGGCCTTGCCGTCGAGAATGAAGGGGCGGTTGAGCGCTGCGAGGACGTTCTCGGCGATATGCTGGGCCTTTTCGCTGGCTTCTGCGCCGGTGTCGCCCAGGTCTTCGAGCATCACCACGAACTCGTCCCCGCCCAGCCGGGCAACGGTGTCGCCTTCGCGGACGCTTTGCCGCAGCCGCGTGCCGACTTCACACAGGAGCTGGTCACCCGCGTCGTGCCCGTGCATGTCGTTGACCATCTTGAAGTGATCCAGATCGACGAAGAGCAGGGCACCATGACGCCCGCTGCGGCGACTGTTGGCAATGCCCTGACGCAGGCGGTCGAGCAGGAAGCGGCGGTTGGGCAACTGCGTCAGCGTGTCCACGAAGGCCAGGTTGCGCACGGCTTCGACTGCAGCGCGCTGTTCGGTGATGTCCACGATCACGCCGTCCAGCCATTGCGCCTGCCCCGTGGCATCGACATGCGCTTGCCCGCGCTCACTGACCCAGCGCTGCCGCCCGCTGCGGTCGATGATGCGGTATTCGATTTCGTAGGGGCTGCGTGTGGCGATCGCCTGCTCGATCCGCGTGGACACGTGCGGGATGTCATTCTCGGCCATGAAGTCGCCAAAGGTGAGCTCCCCGTTCATGAAACGCAGTGCGTCTGCTCCCGTGAGGCCTTCGATGCGCTGGTTGACGTGAATGAAGCGCCATGGGGCTCGGGGCTCGGAGCGGAACACCACCCCCGGCACGTTTTCCACCAGGGTGCGGAACTGCTCGCGGCTGTCGGCCAGCCGCGTCGCGGCGGTGGACATGCGCTGGCGGTGATGCGCATTGATGTAAAGCATTGCGAACAGCAACAGGTCAAGGGCGAGGCCGCCCACCAGTACAAGCGCAGGCGTGCGGTTGACCGCCAGGGTCTCGAAGTGCCTTGTGCTGCTGAAGCGTGCGACCCAGGTGCGCCCGCCGAACTCGACCGGCAGCGTGGCGCTGAATGCCGAGGCATGCCCGTCCGGCACGTTCGAGAACATCCGCTGGTGCTCGCCAACGCTGCCGTCGAAGAGCTCCACGCCCATCGCGCCGGGAGATACGCCGAACACGCGCTCCATGATCCTCTGCGTCTGAAATGCGCCGAAGACGTAGCCCTGCAGCTTGTTATCCGGTGAGGGTGAGGCTTCTGCGTCCGCATGGGCGGTGTAGACGGGGAGATAGATCAGGAACCCCGGCATGGGCCGCTCCGGAGCGCTCTGGATCAGCATCACCGCTTCGCTCAGCGTCGTGGTGCCGCTGTCGCGAGCGGCTTCCATTGCAGCCCTGCGCTTGGGCTCGGTCAGCATGTCGTAGCCGAAGGCGGGGGCATTCACTGCGTCGAGCGGCGAGATGAATACGATGCTGCTTTGCGTGTCGTTCTCGGTTTCCGGATGGATGCGAAAGCCGGGGAAGCCTTCTGCGCGCACCGCGCGCTCGACCGTTGCGCGCTTGTCCGCGCCGAACACCGGGGCGTAGCCGATGGATTGTACGCCCGGAAGAAAGCGCTTCAGGTCGAGGGTTTCGATATAGGCGCTCCACTCCCAGCGGTCCACGCGTTCGCTCCCCGCGAATAATCCGGCGACCCCGCGCAGCATCTGTTCATAGGCCTCGAGTTTCGATAGCAGCAGCCCGTGCTCGATTTCAGCGCGCAGCCGAAAGCGCTCCTGGGTGCGGCTTTCGAACTGCAGGTCGAAATGACGCCACGTCACCAGCGTCACCGCGAGCGCAAGGCTCAGTGCCACACAGGCAACCGACTTGCGGTCCAGCAGGGTGAAGCCGGTCTGGAATGAGGCTGGCTTTGGGGTCGCCACGCTCATGGGCATTCATCCTCGATTGCATGTCTGCAGTTTTCCACGATTCCCACCGAGGAGCCAGTCGCCTCCTCGAACTATAGAGGACGGATCGTGACGATGCTTACATTCACATGCCTTTCGGGCTCGCCAGTGCGGTCCTGGCCGTGCACAATTCGGGCCCTTGCCATGTGGAACCGGGACCCGAACACTCCGATGCGCTACGAATTTCTCGTCGGCCTGCGCTACACGCGCTCGCGCAAGCGGGCGCAGGGACGCAACCGCTTCATCTCGTTCATCTCCCTTGTGTCGATGTTCGGCATTGCGCTGGGGGTCGCCGCGCTGATTGTGGTGCTTTCGGTGATGAACGGCTTTCAGGAAGAACTGCGCACGCGCATCCTGGGCGTGGCCTCGCATGTGCAGGTACACAGCCCGGAGGGTGGCTTGCTGCGCTGGCAACAGGTTGCCGACGACTCGATGCGCCACCCCTCGGTGCTGGCCGCTGCGCCCTACGTGCAGGAGCAGGGCATGCTTTCGTTCGACGAGGGCGTGCGTGGCACCATCGTGCGCGGCGTGATTCCGGCCGAGGAGGACAAGGTGGCCGATTTTGCCCGCTACATGCAGGTGGGCAGCTTCGACGCGCTGCAGCCCGGGCGTTTCGGAATCGTGCTGGGGCGGGATCTGGCGTTTGCGCTGCGCGCGCGGCTTGGCGACAAGATTACGCTGATCGCGCCCCAGGGACTGGTGACCCCCGCCGCGGTGCTGCCGCGGGTGAAGCAGTTCGAGGTGGTGGGCATCTTCGAGGCCGGCATGTACGAATATGACTCGGGGCTGGCCCTGGTGCATATGGCCGACGCTCAGGCCCTGTACCGGCTTGGCGACGCCGTGAGCGGGGTGCGCCTCAAGCTCGACGATCTGTTCGGCGCGCCGCGCGTGGCGCGCGAACTGGCGCTGAGCATCACCGAGCCGGGGCTCATCGTGTCCGACTGGACGCGCAGCCATGCCAACTTCTTCCGTGCCGTGGCGCTGGAGAAGACGATGATGACGCTGATCCTGTTCCTGATCGTGGCGGTGGCGGCCTTCAACATCGTGTCCACGCTGGTGATGGCAGTGCAGGAGAAATACGCCGACATCGCCATCCTGCGCACCCTCGGTGCGAGCCCGGGCTCGATCATGACGATCTTCGTGCTGCAGGGGTCGATCATCGGCCTGGTGGGGCTTGCGGCGGGGGTGATCGGAGGGCTGGCGATCGCCAACAATCTCGATGTCGTGATTCCTGCGCTGGAGGCGCTGACCGGCGCAACCCTGTGGAACAAGGAAATCTATTACATCAACGAACTGCCCTCGAAAGTGCTCGGCGCGGATGTGGTGACCATCGTCTCGGTCTCCTTCGTGCTCACGTTGCTGGCCGCGCTGTACCCAAGTTGGCGGGCCTCGCGGGTCAATCCGGCGGAGGCGCTGCGTTATGAGTGAGGCCATGGGCAGGACCGGCGAGCAGGCTTCCGTGGTGGCCTGCTCGGGGCTCTCGAAGCATTTTCGCGAGGGGGTCGATGCGGTGCGGGTGCTCGATGGGATCGACCTCGAGGTGCGGCGCGGCGAGCGGATCGCGATCGTAGGTGCTTCCGGTTCCGGCAAGAGCACGCTGATGCACTTGCTCGGCGGGCTGGACGTGCCCAGCGCGGGCAGCGTGCGGCTGATGGGGCAGGACTTTTCCGGGTTATCGGAAACGGCGCGCGGCCGCCTGCGCAACGAGGCGCTTGGTTTCGTCTACCAGTTCCACCACCTCCTGCCCGAGTTCTCCGCGCTCGAGAACGTCGCGATGCCGCTCTACATCCGGCGCGTGCCACGCGCCGAGGCCGACGAGCGCGCTGCGCAGATGCTCGGCGAGGTGGGTCTCGCACATCGCCTCGACCACGCGCCGGGCGAGCTTTCGGGTGGCGAGCGCCAGCGTGCGGCGATCGCTCGGGCGCTGGTGTCGCAGCCCGCCTGTGTGCTGGCGGACGAACCCACCGGAAACCTCGACCGGCGCACCGCCGAGACGGTGTTCGAGCTGATGCTCTCGCTCAACGAGCGGCTGGCGACGAGTTTCGTGATCGTCACTCATGACGAGGCGCTCGCGGCCCGCGCGCAACGGGTGCTCCGTCTTGTGGACGGGCGTTTGTGCTGATTTACCGAGCCACTTTTCGCAAATCTTAAAGTTTCCGCGGGGGCTGTCGATAGACAATTCATCTCCTTCCAGCTCTGGCCTCCGGGCCGGCCCACGACGATGAAACTGCTCTTTCTGCCCGCCATCCGCTTGCTCGACAAGCTGAGCTATCCCTTCAAGTTCGGTCTCATCATTCTCGTCTGTGCGGCGGCCTCGCTGGTCCTTCTGTCGCAGATCTTCACCAGCCTGCGCGAGGAGATCCGGGTCACCCAGCAGGAGATCGCCGGACTCCAGTTGTTCGACGCCGGGTTCGCGGTCATCCTCAAGACCCAGCAGCACCGCGGCCTCTCTGCCGGTGTGCTCGGCGGCTCCAGCGACCTCGTGCCGCGGCGCGAGCAGAAGGCCGTCGAACTGAAGGCTGCGATGAACGCGCTTGACGCCGCGATCGCCGCCGACCCTGCCTGGGCGGTGCTCAAGCCGGGCTGGGAGAAGCCGCGCGCCGAGCTTCTGGCCCTGGCCGACACCGGCCTTCGCCTGAGCGGCCCGGAGAACTTTGCCGCGCACACTCAGACCATCGGTCTGATGTTGCGCTGGCTGGGAGAGCTCGGTGACGTCTCGGGTCTCGCGCTCGATCCCGAGCAGGCGAGCGCGAACCTCATCGTGCCGATGCTGCAGACGCTGCCGGAACTAAGCGAACGTCTGGGCCAGTTGCGCGCACGTGGCACGAACATCGTCGCGCGGCGCGAACTGCTGCGCACGGACGAGTATGGCGTCGTCTCCCTGCTTGCGGAGATCAACCGCGCAGAATCCGCACTGCTCGAGCGCCTGCAGCGCACCGCGCGCGCCAATGCGGCCCTCTCGGGGCGCCTGGGTACGATGGGGCAGGAGATCTCCAGCGCGGTGGCGCAAGTGCGCACGACCGCCGAGCAGGAGGTGCTCGACCAGCGCTTCACGATCAGCTCGGCGGCCTTCTTCGAGCTCGTCACCGGTGCGATCGACACCGCGGTGCGCAATTTCGACCAGGTGCTGCGCCCCGAAACCGGCCGTCTGCTCGAAGCACGTCTGGCCGAGCTGAATCAGCGTCTGATGACGCAGATCCTCATTTCCGCGGTGGCCATGGTGCTTGCGGCCTATCTGTTCATCGGCGTCTATCTGGCGATTCTGCGCTCGGTGCGCGAGCTCTCGGCTGGGGCGCAGGCCTTTGCCGCGGGGGATTATCGGGTGCGAGTGGCGTTCTCCGCGCATGACGAGCTTGCCGAGGTGGCGAGCCAGTTCAACGCCATGGCGGATCAGGTCTCCGGCCTGATTCGCGAGATTCAGCAAGGCGCAGAAAAGGTGGGCAGCGCCGCGACCGAGCTCAACGCGTCTGCACGGCAGGTGCTAGAGGGCTCCGAGACGCAGAGCGATGCCGCCTCGGGCGTGGCCGCCGCGGTCGAGGAGATGTCGAGCGGGGTCGATGGGATTGCCCATCACGCGGCCACTGCCCAGCAACTGGCCGAGGACTCGGGCAGGCTCTCGGCGGAAGGGCGCGAGGTGATGCAGAAGTCGGTTGCCGAGATGGAGCGCATCGCGCAGGCGGTCGATATGTCGAGTGAGGCGATCCAGGCGCTGGGCGAGAAATCCCACCAGATCAGCACCATCGTCGATGCGATCCGCGACATTGCGGACCAGACCAACCTGCTCGCCCTCAATGCGGCGATCGAGGCCGCGCGCGCGGGCGAAAGCGGCCGTGGCTTCGCAGTGGTGGCCGACGAGGTGCGCAAGCTCGCGGAACGTACTTCGCTGGCCACGCAGGAGATCAGCGGCATGGTGGTGGCGATCCAGCAGGGCACCGAGCGTGCCGTGGAAACCATGCAGCAGGGCGTGACGCGGGTGCGCGATGGTGTCGAGATGAGCAACCGCGCAGGGGCGTCGATGGCGCAGATCAGCACCGGTGCCGGGCAGGTGCTCGATGCGGTGCGCGAGATCTCGACCGCACTCAACGAGCAGAGCCAGGCGAGCACGCAGATTGCTCGCAATATTGAGCGCATCGCCGACATGGCCGAGCACAACAGCGGTACGGTGCGCGAGACGGCGTCGACGGCAGAGACCCTGGAGGCGCTGGCCAGCGCACTGCGCCAGCAGGCGAGCCGGTTCAGGGTCTGAGCGCAGGGCTGCAGCGTCTGCCAGGCCGCTCTTCGGAGCGGCTTTTTTTGGCTCGCAGGAGGGGACAAGGCAGACAGAAAGTGCCGTTCAGTAGCGCCTTGAACATGCCTTCGGCATTATTCGGGCATGAAGATCTTCGCGGCAGCCTTCCTTTCTGGCGTGTGCCTGGTGCAGACGCGCGCAGCGCTGGACGGCTGGCTGGTGGCAGGTGTGGCTGTGCTGCTGCTCGCCGTGCCGTCCACGCTGGCGTGCGCGTTGCTGCGTGCCCGGTGCTCCGGTGCGCGCGGTTGCGCAGGAATTTCGGTGGCGATGGGGATGGCGATGGCGGCCTTGGCCTTCGGCGCAGGGGTGTCGTGGACCACCTGGCGCGCCGAGCTGCGGCTGCAGGACCAGCTTGGCAGCGCGCTCGAGGGCGTCGACGTCGTCGTGCACGGGCGCGTGGCCGGTCTCCCCAGCGCGCGCGAGGGCGGCTGGCGTTTCGTGTTCGAACTCGATCCGTCTCTCCCCGGCCTGCCTTCCCGCGCGGAGCTCTCCTGGTACCCCGACCGGCGGACGGGAGCATTGCCGCCCGCGCTTCAGGCCGGCGAGCAGTGGTCGTTCGAGGTGCGCCTGCGCCGCCCGCGCGGCCTGGCCAACCCCGGCGGTTTCGATCAGGAGGCCTGGCAACTCGGGCGCGGTGTCCGCGCCACCGGATACGTCCGCGGCAAGGCGGTGCTGCTCGACCCCGAGCCCGACCGGTTCATGCATCATGTACACCGTCTGCGTGCGCGGGTACGTGACGCGCTCCACGCGGCGCTTCCTGCTGGTGAACAGACCGGTCTGCTGGTGGCGCTGGCCGTAGGGGAGCGCGGTGAGATATCTCCCGCGCAGTGGGACATCTTCCGCCGCACGGGCGTCGGGCATCTGGTGTCCATCTCCGGCCTGCATGTTGCACTGGTCGGCCTGCTGTGCGGTGGTGCGTTGGGGGCGGTCTGGCGGCGTGCTCCGGTGCTGGCGCTGCGTTGTCCTGCACAGAAGGCGGCTGCACTGGGTGCGCTCATCGCTGCCGGGGGCTATGCGCTGCTCTCTGGTCTGGGAATCCCGGTGCAGCGCGCGTGGCTGATGCTGCTCGCGGCTGTGCTCGCGCTGTTCGGCGGGCGCTCGGTGGCGCCCTCGCAGGTGCTCGCGCTGGCCTTGCTGGGGGTGCTCGTGGTGGATCCATGGGCGGTGCTGTCGGCAGGGTTCTGGCTGTCCTTTGGTGCTGTCGCGGTGATTCTGGCAACGCTCGGCGGCCGGCCGCATGCGGTGCGCGGCTGGCGTGCGGCGGTCCGCATCCAGCTCGCAGTGAGCTTCGCCCTGATGCCGCTGCTGGTCGCGCAGTTCCAGTCCTTTCCGCTCGTTTCACCGCTGGCGAACCTGCTTGCAGTGCCGCTCGTCAGTCTGGTCATCGCGCCGCTGACCTTGCTCGCCATCGCCTGGCCGCATCCTGTGCTGCTGGCGCCCGCGGATGCCGTGGCGGGCCTGATGATGAAGGCGCTGGAATGGATGGCGGCGTTGCCTTATGCCTTTCACGAGCACGCTCCGCCGCCTCCATGGCTGACTGCGGTGGGGCTTGCGGCCGTGGCGGCGCTGCTGTTGCCTCGGGGCACGCCAGGACGGGTGGCCGCTCCGCTCGTGCTGGCGAGTCTGCTCGTGTGGCAGCCTTCGCGGCCCGCGCAGGGCGGATTCGTCGCGCAGGTGCTCGATGTCGGGCAGGGCCTTGCGGTGCATGTGCAGACGCGTTCGCACGACCTGCTGTTCGATGCCGGGCCTGCCTGGGGTTCCGCGAGTGACGCGGGCGAGCGGGTGATCCTGCCTTATCTGCGCGCTTCTGGTGTGCGCAGGCTGGATCGGCTGGTGCTCTCCCATGCCGATGCCGATCACGTCGGGGGCGCGGCCTCGGTGCTGGCCGGTGTGCCGGTGGCCGAGGTGATCGCCGGGCAGACCGAGGCTGTGCCGGGTGCGCATGAGCACAGGATGAAGGGACGGCCTCGTGCGGTCGCCGTACCCGTACGAATGGCCTGTGCGGCAGGTCAGTCCTGGGCGTGGGATGGCGTGCTGTTCGAGTTCCTGCATCCATCGCAGGGGGCGGATTCATCGCGGCCGCCGGGCAACGATAACGATGCCTCATGCGTGCTGCGCGTGCGTGGCGCAGGCGGGAGCCTTCTTCTTCCGGGGGATATCGGCATCCGGGTCGAGGCGTCGCTGCTTGCTTCACACGGGGAAGATGGCCTGCGCGCCGAGGTGGTGGTGAGCGCACATCATGGCAGCCGCTCCGCTTCATCAGCGCGCTTTGTCGATGCGGTACTGCCCGAGCATGTGGTCCATACGGCAGGCCATGGCAACGCCTTTGGCCATCCACACCCCGAGGTGTGGGCACGCTGGGCGGATGTGGGTGCGCGCAATTGGCGCACGGATGCGCAGGGGGCGATCCGCATCGACGTGAGCGACCGCGTAGAAGAGGGGGTGTCGGTGTCTGCCGCGCGGGTGTCGGGTGAACGCTACTGGCACGGGCGCTGAGTGTGGGCAGGAGGGCGGCTGAGGGCGGGGGCAGCCCGCCAGCGCTGCGCGGGTAGCTCCTCCTTTTGCGGTGCTTCCTTCCTGCGGGAAGGTGCCGCTTCGGGCTAGACTTGAAGCCCGGCTACCCGACTGCGCAGCGCGCCTCCTCATCATGTCCCTGTTCGATTCGCTCCGAAGTCTCTTCACGCCGGCCCCGGCTACCCCGCGCTCCGCAGGCTCGCCGCGCGAGCGCAGCGTACAGTGCATGGGGCCGCATGGCCTGCACCGCATGGCCTACACCGAATGGGGTGATCCGCAGAATCCGCGCGTGCTGGTGTGCGTGCACGGGTTGACCCGCAACGGGCGCGACTTCGACGAGCTCGCCCGGGCGATGGCGGGGGAGTATCGCGTGGTGTGCCCGGATGTGGTCGGGCGCGGACGCAGCGAGTGGCTGGGGGTGAAGACGGACTACGGCTTTCCGGTCTATCTCTCCGACATGGTGACGCTGATTGCCCGACTCGACGTGGAGACGGTGCACTGGGTCGGAACCTCGATGGGGGGCATCATCGGGATGCTGCTCGCCAGCCAGCCCCAGACGCCGATCACGCGCCTGGTGCTGAACGATGTCGGCCCGGTGATCACCGCCTCGTCACTGATCCGCATCGGGCAATACGTGGGCACTGCGCCCCGGTTTCCCGACATCGGGGCTGCGGAGCGCTACATCCGCCAGGTGAGCGCGCCCTTCGGCCCGCTGTCCGACGCACAGTGGCAGCATCTCACCCGCTATTCGGTGGGCGCCACCGACGACGGCGAAGGGGGGTTCCGCATGGTGTATGACCCGGGCATCGGCGATGCCTTCCGCAATACGCCCATCGTGTCCGACGTCGATCTGTGGCCGATCTATGAAGGTGTGCGCTGCCCGACACTGGCGCTGCGCGGCGCCGAGTCCGACCTGCTCGAGCGCGGCACATTTGCCGCCATGGCCGGGCGTGGGCCGTGCGCCCAGACGGTGGAGTTTCCCGGCGTCGGCCATGCGCCGATGCTGATGGATCCGGCGCAGATCAGCGTGGTGCGTGCGTTCCTGCTGGCAGACTGAGCGCCTTTCACCAGCCCGGGTTCAGGCGGCGCGCCTCTGCGATCTCGCCGCGGATCGTGCAGAAATGTTCCCAGCGTCGGGCGTGGATCTCGCCCGCTTCCAGCGCAGCGAGCAGTGCGCAGCCCGGCTCGCTGTCGTGCCGGCAGTCGCGGAAGCGGCAGTGCCCGAGGTGGGGGCGGAACTCCACGAAGGCCTCGGCCAGATCGTCCGCGGACAGGTGAGCGAGGCCGAACACCTGCAGTCCGGGGCTGTCGATCAGCCAGCCCGCATCGCCCGTGCCGTTCTCCTTCCCTTGGCCTTCGGGTATTGCCGGTAGCGGATACAGGCGGGCAAAGGTGGTCGTATGCTTGCCTGAGTCCAGCGCGTCCGAAATTTCGCGCGTGGCGGCCTGCGCCTCGGGGATGATGGCGTTGGTCAGCGTCGATTTGCCCATGCCCGACTGGCCGACGAAGATCGCCCGCAACCCACTCAGGCGCCGCCGAAGTCCATCGGCACCCTCGAGCGCGGAGACTTCGAGCACTTCGTAACCGAGCCGGGCGAAGGGCTCCAGCTGCCTGCGCGCGCCGGCGAGCCGGTTCGTCAGGTCGGCCTTGTTGAGAACGATCAGGGGCGTGATGCCCTGGCTCTCGGCCGCTGCGATGCAGCGCGATACCAGCAGGTCGGAGAACCCGGGTTCGGTCGCCACCACGATGATGATGTGGCTGAGGTTGGCGGCGATCAGCTTCTCGCGGAACGCGTCCGAACGCCACAGCAGGTTGCGTCGCGGGGTGAGCGCCTCGATCACGCCCTGGCCATCTCCACCGGGCACGACCTCCACCTCGTCGCCGCAGGCGTAGCTGCTTTTCTTGCCGCGCGGGTAGCACTGCAGGTGGCCGGCGGCGGTGTCGACCTCGTAGTGGCGGCCGAAGGCGGCGACGATACGTCCGTGCGTCCGGTGGGGGCTCGATGAGCCGGGGCGTGCGCGTGTTCTCACTCGAACCTGTAGTACTTGCTGTTGAGATAGCCGGCGAGGTGGTGCTCGTCCTCGGGGAACAGGTCGAGGTTGAGCATCGTCGTGCAGGCGGTCAGCTGCTGGGATAGCGCGCTGGGCGAACTCACGCGGCGATCAGGGCGCAGGTAGATTGCCGAACCCTCCTCGCCGCCGAAGCGTTGCTCGTGGCACTCGACACACATGCGCTTGTGCATGTCCATGGCCTGTGCATGATCTGCGCCGGGGAAGGGGTCGGCGTGCGCGGCGAAGGGAAGGCCGAGGGCCAGCATCGCGGCAAGGGTCGTCCTGTTCATGTCTGTCTCCTCTCTATCGTGGTCATGCCGACTGTCTTGACTGCAGCATCGCCACCCGCAGCGCGGCGGGCGGGTGGGAATCGAAGAAGCGGGAGTAGAGCGGGTCCGGCGTCAGCGTCGCCGCGTTGTCGCGGTAGAGCTTGACGAGTGCGCGGACCAGCGCCTCGGCGCGGGTCTGGCGCGCGGCGTAGTCGTCGGCCTCGAACTCGTGCGTGCGCGACCAGTGGCTCAGCACCGGCGCGAGCGGAAAGGTGAATACCGGCAGGGCGATGAAAAACAGCGCGAAGGCGCTCGCCATGTCCTGTGCGCGCATGCCCAGGCCGCTGAAGAACCAGGGCTGGCTCATCAGCCAGCCGAGCAGGCCGAGCAGGGCGAGGCTGGCGGGCGCCAGCACGGCCAGTCGCTTGAGCAGGTGCCGGCGGCGGAAATGGCCGAGCTCGTGCGCGAGGACCGCCTCGACTTCGTCGGGCTCGAGCTTGTCGAGCAGCGTATCGAAGAACACGATGCGCTTGGTCGCACCCAGCCCGGTGAAGTATGCGTTGCCGTGTGCGGAACGGCGCGAGCCGTCCATCACGAACACGCCGCTGGCGCGAAAGCCGCAGCGCTGGAGCAGCGCTTCGACACGTGCCTTCAGGGCTTCGTCGGCGAGCGGGGTGAAGGTGTTGAACAGGGGGGCGATGAACGTGGGCCACACCACCATCACGAGCAGGTTGAAGCCAAGCCAGAAAAGCCACACCCAGAACCACCACAACGCTCCCATGGACTGCGTGATCCACAGCAGCGCCCCGAGAAGCGGCAAGCCGATCACGACCGCCAGCGCCCCTTCGCGCAGCATGTCGGTGGCAAACAGCCGCGGGGTCATGCGGTTGAAACCGTAGCGACGCTCGATGCCGAAGGTGCGTACCAGCGCAAACGGCAGCTCGACGGCCCAGCCCACCACGCCAAGGCTGGCAAGCAGTGCCACCCCGTGTGCGATCTCGCCAGGCACGAGCAACTGCGCCCACAGCGTGTGCAGTATGTCCAGGCCGCCGCCCAGTGTCAGCGCCAGTGTCAGCGCAGCCCCGGCGACCGCGTCGATGGCACCCAGGCGTGCGCGCTCGAAGGTGTAGTCGGCGGCACGCTGGTGCGAGGCGAGTGGAATCGCGCCGGCGAAGCTGGAGGGCACCGTATCGCGGTGGGCCTTCACATGCCAGGCGTGGCGGTGCAGCAGCCACAGTCGCACGATCAGGCCGGCGCCGAGTGCGAGCAGGAACAGGAGGCTGAAGGAATCAGGGGCGTTCATCTAGGTTCCGTGGGTGATGCAGGAAGCGGGCAGGAACTGTGACACAATCGCGCCCTTGATTGTTTCGCACCCGGGGTGCCCGCCGAGGTACCCGCTTTGGTGCTCACATAGGCCGAACGATTATGGCACAGGACCCGAAGACCCTGATATGGCTGGACATGGAGATGACCGGCCTTGAACCCGACCGCGACCGCATCATCGAGATGGCCGTGGTGTTGACCGACGAGTCGTTGGAGGTGATTGCCGAATCGCCCGTGATCGCCGTGCATCAGCCGGACAGCGTGCTCGATGCCATGGACGAGTGGAACCGCAACACGCACGGCAAGAGCGGGCTGATTGATCGCGTGCGCGCCTCGACGCTGTCGGAAGCGCAGGCCGAGGCGCAGATGCTTGCATTCCTGCAGCAGTACGTGCCGGCGCGCACCTCGCCGATGTGCGGCAACTCGGTGTGCCAGGACCGCCGCTTCATGGCGCGCTGGATGCCGCAACTCGAGGCTTGGTTCCACTACCGCAACCTCGACGTGTCCACGATCAAGGAGCTCGCGCGGCGCTGGCGGCCTGAAGTGTACGAGGGCGTGAAGAAGGCCGGCAGCCATACCGCACTCGCCGATATCCATGAGTCGATCGCCGAACTGCGTCATTACCGGGATCATTTCCTGCGCCTCGAATGAGGCCGGGTGGCACACGGTGCAGGATATGACGGTCACGGTCCGATGAACACACCGCGTCCGCCCGGGTTCTCCGGCTGGGTCGCCGGGCTGGTGGCTTGGGTGCGCCGGCATCGGCGGCTGTTGCTGATACTGCTGCTGCTGTCGCTGTTCTTCAGTGTGCTGGGCTACTTCTCGAATCCGGTCAGCATGCCGGGGATGTGCAAGATCTACGGCTGAGGCTGCGGCTCATTCGGTGACGCGGCGCAGAAGCCGGTAGCCTTCGGTCCGCTTGCCGGCACCGCGGCTGTACTCCCACACCGCCTCCCATTTGTGCGACAGGGCCTGCACGGTTTCCGCACGCTCGGTGTCGATCAGCAGCAGCGGGCAGTTTGTGGCGCCGTCCTGCGGGCGTTCGACGCGCAGGGCGGCGTAGTAGTCCATCGAGGTGCGCAGCGCGTCGGTCAGGCCGCTGCCCGCGATGCATGCGCCCGGTTGCGCGCTGCGCTCACCCCTCACTGCGATCTCCAGCGAGCCGACCATTTCGCGGTAGCTGCGCCCGTGGTCGAACCAGGGCATCAGCAGTGTCACCGCGAGGCACCACAGCATGGCCAGGCCGATGGCCCAGTTTGCCGGGGCGCGGGAGGGCGAGCGCGGCAGGCGTGCGATCAGCACGATCCACGTCAGCGTGATGATCACCCCGACGACGAGGCGGTATTCGCTGTCGGGCAGTACGAAATCGGGGGCGTTGCGGGCGACGTGGCGCGCCAGTCCGGGCGGCCAGCCAGCCGTCTGTGCGCTCCAGGCCAGCCAAACCAGCACGCCGAAGACCGCAAGGCTCATCAGCGAGAACCAGTCGAAGGCACTCGCGGCTCCTCGGCGCAGCGTGCTTACACCCGTCGCGGCGAGCAGCGCGACGGCGGGCACCAGCACCGTCATCCGGGCCTGGGCGAGGTCGCCATCGAGCACGAACCACAGCGCCACAAGCAGAATGCTGCTCAGCGGCAGCATCATTGCCGGCTGGGTCAGCCGGCGCCGGCCGCGCCAGAGTGCCCACAAGGCCACCGGCCACAGCGGCCAGAGGAACCATCCTGCCAGCTCCAGGGCGCCGGGCAACTTTGCGGTGCTGAGCCCGGGCGTACTCAGGCGCGCCCACTCGGTGCGGAGCCATAACTCGAGCAACTCGGGCTGGTTCAGGTGCAGGGCGAGCGGCCAGACCGTCGTGATCGCCAGCGCTACGCAAAGCCCCAGCAGCAAGGCACCGCTCGCGCGTGGCGTGCGGCATTCTGCGCACAGCAGCACGGCTAGCGGCAGCAGCGGAAGGGTAATGAGCAGGCCGCCGAGGCCACCGGAGAGAAAGGCGAGGCCGCTGCCGACGCCGGCCTTGAGGCTGCCGGTGAGGGGCCGCTCGGCCATTTCGGCAAGCCCGCGCAGCGTGAGTGCGAGCATGGCGAATACCGCGAGCAGGGGCTGGGTCTCGTGTGCGTGCAGCACCAGACCCAGGGCGCCGAGTGTGAGCAGCGCTGCGGGCGTGCGCACCGGCCGCCCGTACAGCGACTCCGCAGTCCGCGCCACCCAGAACACCGCGAGCGCGACGAAGAAGGCGCTTGCCAGGCGGGCGCCGGCATGCGCGGGCAGCAGGCTACCGGTCAGCCAGGCGAAGGCAGCGGCGACCCAGTGATAGAGCGGGGGGTGCTCAGCCAGTGGTGCGCCGGCGAGAAAGGGAAAAAGCCAGGATTCGCCCTGCAGCATGGCGAGTACCGGGCCGAAGTGCCGTGCGTCGTCGCCCCGCCAGGGATCGTGCGATGTCAGTCCCACGAGCAGGTACAACCCGATCAGCACCGTCAGGCCGACGGTGCCGTAGATACGGCGCTGGAACGTGGTGGGCGTGGCGGGGTCGCGGATCATGCGGGCATTGTGCGGCGAAGTGCGCGTGAAGACCAAGGCTGCGCGGTTTCGCGGCGCACGCGCAAACTAAAAAAGGCAGCTTGCGCTGCCTTTTCGTGTGGGGCTCCGGGCCGGTGTGCGCGCATCACCGATGCGCGCCTGCACGGCGGGATCCTGCAACTCAGCTGGCGCGCTGAACGTTGCCGTACTTCTGGCGGAAGCGCTCGACGCGACCGGCGGTGTCGACGATCTTCTGCTTGCCGGTATAGAACGGGTGGCAGGCGGAGCAGACTTCGACGTGGTACTGGGGCTTGCCCAGCGTGGAGCGGGTGACGAAGGTGTTGCCGCAGGAGCAGGTCACGTTCACGTCTTCGTATTTGGGATGGGTGTCTGCTTTCATGGTGTGTTCCTGAATCGAGCGGGTGGCGGATGTGACCACCCTGAGGCCGTAAAGCGCTGGATTATCGTGCACTTGCGCGCCGCTGGCAAGGAAAACAGCAGGAAAACAGCAGCAAAAAACGCCCGTTGGGCCGTTCCCCCGCCCGGGCGGCGCTACAATCGCGCACTTTGCCGCGCCGGCGGCGGTGTTCGGGAGATTGGATGCGCCTGCTGCTCGCGCCGATGGAAGGCTTGCTGGACGATGTGCTGCGCGTGGCGCTGACGCGCGTGGGCGGCTACGACCATGCGGTGAGCGAGTTCGCGCGCGTCTCCGGCACGCTGCTGCCGGACCGCTTCTTCCGCCGCATCGTGCCCGAACTCGACCGCGGGGGGCGCACAGTGGCGGGGACGCCGGTGCATGTGCAGATGCTGGGCTCGGATCCCGCATGCATGGCGGCCAATGCCGCAAGGCTGGCGCGTCTGAATCCGCCCGGGATCGACCTCAACTTTGGCTGCCCTGCGCCCACGGTGAATCGCCACGGCGGCGGCGCGGCGCTGCTGGACGAACCCGAGCTGCTGTGGCGCATCGCGCAGGCCGTGCGCGCGGCGCTGCCGCCCGGCATGCCGCTCAGCGCCAAGATGCGGCTCGGCGTGCGGGATGCCGGGCGCGCACAGGAGTGTGCGCAGGCACTGGCCGATGGCGGCGCGCAGTGGCTGGTGGTGCATGCGCGCACCAAGGCGGACGGTTACCGCCCGCCTGCGCACTGGGAGTGGGTGGCGCGCATCGCCGCCGCGGTGCCGGTGCCGGTGGTGGCCAATGGCGAGGTGTGGACGGCGCAGGACTGGGTGCGTTGCCGCGAGGTGTCGGGCGTGGCGGACGTCATGCTCGGGCGCGGTGCGGTCGCCGACCCTTTCCTCGCGTGCCGCATTCGGGCCGGGGGCCTCGACGAACCCGACGCCGATGAGCGCGCTGCCGAATGGCAGGCCCTGCGCCCGTTGATCGGCGAATTCGTCCAGGGGGTACAGCGCAAGGTCGAGGCTCGGCATGCGCCGGGGCGCATCAAGCAATGGGTGCAGATGCTCGCGCGCAGGCACGAGGCTGCGCGCGCGCTGTTCGCATGCATCCGCCCGCTGCGCAGCCTGCCCGAAGTGGCGGCAGAGCTGCAGCGCCACGGCATCCACGCTCCGCAACCCGGCGATGCGCCGGCGGGCGATCCCTGGCGGCGGATCGAGCACCCTCCGCTCGCGCTCAAAGCCATGGCGCGGGCAGCATGAGACCTACGGAACGACGATGAGCTACGCCAATTCCCGCATCCCGCAGAGCGCCCAGGCTGGCGTTCACGACGCCTTGCGCGAGCGCGTGCGCAAGCACCTGATGCAACCCTTCCGCAAACCCTATGCCGACTACAACCGTGCCGCACTCGAACACGCCCTCGCCGGCTGGGACGGCAAGGCGCCCCTGATCCTCGATGCCGGCTGCGGAGTGGGGCACAGCACCATCCAGATTGCGCGCGCTCACCCGGATCACTGGGTGATGGGCGTGGACCAGTCGGAAGACCGCCTCAACCGGCGCAAGCCCTACCCAGAGGCCCTGTTGCCGCGAAACATGGTGTTCGTGCGCGCGGATCTGGTGGATTTCTGGCGTCTGCTCGACGACGCTGGCCTGCGCCTGGCGCGCCACTACATCCTTTATCCCAACCCCTGGCCCAAGATCGGGCACCTGGGTCGCCGCTGGCATGCCCACCCCGTGTTTCCCTGGATTCCGCGCCTCGGCGGTGTGCTCGAATGCCGCAGCAACTGGCAGGTGTACGCCGAGGAGTTCGCGCTCGCGCTGGGCGAGGTCACCGGTCGTCCGGTGGGGTGGGCGCCCTTCACGGCTGAGGTGCCGCTCACGCCGTTCGAGCGCAAATACCGCGATTCCGGACAGGCGCTGTACCGCCTCGAGCTTGACCTTGGGCTGGGGTGCGGGACGCCACCCGGTGCATGAGCCGCGCCGGATGTCCGGCGGCGAAGAGATGATCCGACTTGCCCCCTGTGCGCGCTTGCGCCACGCTAGCCCCCATTACCGGAGAACACGATGAACGACGATATTCGCGACGACGCTGCAGCCCTCCCCGCCATGCAGGGCGAACAGATGACCGAGGAGGACTTCGAGGCACTCGAGGAGATCCTCACCTCGGATGTGGTGCCCGAGGACTGCATGGACCTCGAGATGCTCGACGGCTACCTGGCCGGCGTGCTGATATCGCCGCGTGCGATTCCGCCCGAGCGCTGGCTGCCGGGCGTGTGGTCCGCCCACGGCGATGAGGCGGACTTCGGCTCGGGTAGCGCGCTGCAGCGTGCGATCCGCCTGGTCAAGGCCTACCACAACGAACTGCTCTCCACGCTGGGTCTGGACGACGAGGACGAAGCCTGCTGGGAACCCTTCTGCTTCGCGGTGGCGGAAGGCGACGGCCTCAAGCTGGGTGAAGCCTGGATCGACGGTTTTGCGCAGGGCCTGGACCTGTGGCCCGAGGGCTGGGAAGAAGGGCTGGATGAGGACGCCGTCGAGGCGGTACGCGCGACGCTGGACGAGGTGCTCGCCCCTTGGGGCGAGGAGGGCGCGGCGAAGGCCGACGACGACACCCGCCTGGGCTGGCTCACAGCGGTAGGTGAGGCGGTCAATGACGTCTACGCACACTGGCGCGATCTCGGCCTGCCGCCGGCGGAAGCGCTCTCGGCCGAGGCGCCGCGCAAGCCGGCAGCAGGCGGGCCGGGACGCAACGACCCCTGCCCGTGTGGAAGCGGCAAGAAGTTCAAGAAGTGCTGCGGCGCAGAGAGCGCCTGAGGCACGCTCTCCATGCCTGAAGAGTTTTGCGCAAAAACTCTTTAGGCCATTGAATAAAAAAAGAAATTCGGGGGCTTGAACGGCGCCGCGGAAGCGCTAGAATCCGCGCGCCGAACAACCCCGCGAGAGCGCCTGAGTGCGCTGCGAGCATGCGCTCCGCGCATGCCGCGCGTACCGCTCGCCTCGCGCACTCCGCCCCCGATCATGGACGCCTACAACCCCTGCCTGGACTGCGGCATCTGCTGCACGCACTTCCGCATCTCCTTCTACTGGGCCGAGGCGGACGACACGCCCGGTGGCTACGTACCTGCGGACATGACCGAAAAGCTCAACCACAACCTGCGCTGCATGAAGGGCAGCAATCAGGTGCCGCGGCGCTGTTCGGCGCTTACCGGCGAAGTTGGCAAGGCGGTGTCGTGTTCGATCTACGAGAACCGGCCCTCGCCCTGTCGCGAATTTCCGGTGTACTTCGAGGACGGCACGCCCAACCCCAAGTGTGATGAGCTGCGCGCGACGATTGGTCTGCCGCCGCTACCGCATGCGCCGCTTCCGCGCGCGGCCTGATCAGCGCGGGTGGCCCACGCTCGTCAGCACCGTGAGCGGGCCGGTTGTGCGCAGCGCCTCGATCTGGGCGCGGTCGCGCACAAAGAGCGACCCTGCGTAGGCGAGCGAGTTGATCGACACGTCCCGCCACTTCTCCAGTGTGCGCGGTACCACCAGCATCACCTGTCTCGTGAGCAGAAGGTTGTAGGCCGGCATCGGATCGTCGTTGCATGCCATGCCGAGTTGGCTGCAGGCGTGGGCAAAGGCGGCGTGCAGGGCTGTGCCGGGGGAGCTGGGCGAGTGCCAGCAGGTCGGGTCGAGGCGGACGAAGGCGTGGGCCCAGGGCAGGGCCGGATTGCAGAACGCTGCCCCGGCCGGGACTGTGTGGCCAGGCTGCGGCGCCGGGATGAAACTGTCCAGCCGGCTCGCACTCGCGGGTACCCACTGCAGATGCTTGTGCGCCTGGCTGGCCCCCGCGACCCGGCCGCCGTTATAGAAACCTAGGCCGCCGTGGGTGGCGATGATGCTGCCCAGGGCATCGAAGTCAGCCACGGTGAGCGGACAGCTCTGGTCCTCGAAGTCACGCGTGATCACGAGCAGGTGGCGCTCGATCACCGGAAACTTGTTCAGCACCAAGAGGTGGTCGTCGCCCAGCTTGGCGACGGTGAGCGCGGCTTCGGGCGGCAGGAAAGGGTTGAAGTCGGCGCGTCGCCGGGTCACCGTATCGACGCGGGCGCGGTCCTTGAGCGCCAGCGATGACACCCAGCGCACGGAGAAGCGCAGTCCGGCCTGTTCCAGCCAGTCCTGTTCGGTGCGGATGGGTTCCAGGGCGCCGCGCTCCAGCGCCGCAGCGATGCAGCGGTCGGCACGCTCGATCAGGTCTTCGACCTCAGTTTCAGCGAATTGCGCAGGGGCTGGGTGGGCTGTGCTGGTCATGCGCTCGAGTCGGGGAGACAATGCCGCCATTTTGACATGAGGGCGGGTGCGTGCGGCGTCGCGCAGGCCACCGGGAGAACGCGATGAACACTTCCTTTGCCGTGCGCGGCGAATACATTCAGCTCGATCAACTGCTGAAGGCCGCCGGCCTCGTGGATTCGGGGGGCGCGGCGCATGCTGCGGTCGAGCAGGGGCAGGTGCGGGTGGACGGCAAGGTCGAGATGCGCAAGCGTGCCAAGCTGCGCCCCGGGCAGAAGGTGCGCTACGCCGGCGCGGAGATCACGCTCATGCAGCAGGACTGAACATCGTTCAGGGCAAGTGCGGGGCAGCGGCTGCGCGCGCGCGGCGGGAGAATTTCTCCCAGACCCAGCCTCCGGGCAGATCCTCGCCGGTGAGGATGTAGGCCAGGGTGTGCTCGTTGGCGATGATCAGGCCGATATCGTCGAGTGCGGCCCGCGTGCCCGCCAGCAGGAACTCGTCGCCGGCACGGACCCGGGTGCCGGGTTCCGGCACCAGCAGGTGGTCGTCGTCGTCGCGCTCCAGGTAGATCACCTCGCAGTCCAGCCCGCGGCTGCGGTCGGAGGGCGAGCGCATCAGTTGCTCGAGTGTGATCGTCTCTCCGCGCATGAGGCGCCGGTACAGTGCCGGTGCGCGGCTCAGGTTGATGCGCTCGCTGCGCACCTCAGGTACGGTCCAGCCCAGGCGATCGGTCAGGCGCTCGAGCTGTGCCCCGCACCACGCCTCGTCGCGAGCGCGGATCTCGCCCAGGAAGGGAACGAGCAGCGGTGTGCTCAGGATGGCGATGCACTCGTGACCGATGACGCGGCTGGGCACCACCGTGATGTCGGCGTCGAAAGCGTCGAACAGGGCGCGGTTGGATTCGTGGTTCTGGCGCAGGATTATGAACAGCTCCGGATTCAGCTCGCGCGCGGTGACCGCGATCGACAGGTTGTCCGCGTCCGAGCTGGTGCCGCACACGATACCCGTGGCAGCCTCCACGCCGGCTTCGCGCAGCGACTTCGCGCCCGTGCCATCACCCTGCACCCAGCGGTGCAGACCGTCGGGCTTGGGGTCGAGGTCGATGATCGTGACCGGCACGGCCTCGGAATCCATGGCTTCAACGAGCTGGCTGCCAAAGCGGCCATGACCGCACACGATCCATTCCCCATGCGGCGGATCGCGCCTGCGCTCGACCTCTGTGCCCGGCACGCCGGTGAGCCAGCTCATCAGTTGCGAGGCCTTGGGCGCGTGCAGCGACAGCGCGAGGGTCTCGGCGAAGCGCTCGAAGGGGTTGATGATGTGCCGCGTGCCGAAGGACGCCATGTTGTCCGCGGTGGCGTCGTTCTCTGCCCGGCACAGTGCAGGCAGTCGTGGCGCGAGCAGGCGCGCCGAGATCGCGATCGCCAGATTGGTGTGGTCGTCGTTGGTCAGCGCGATCACACCCCTGCAACTGGAGTGGGTGAGGCCGGCGAACTTGAGTGTCTCGGGGTTTCCGGCGTCGGCGCACACCGCAGGCACGTCGAGTACGTAGTTGTGCAGATCGAGTTCGCCGACCTTACCCTCGTCGATCTCCACCACGACCGCGCGCAGGCCCATGCGGTCCAGGGCCTCGCAGATCAGGCGACCCGTCTCGCCGTAGCCGCACACCAGATAGAAGGGTTCGCGCAGCCTCCGGACTGCGCGCACGAAGCGCTGCATGGCGATTGCCTGGCGCAGGCTGCGGTCCGACAACAGGCTGAACACCGAGCCCAGGGTATAGGCCCAGCCGATCACCGAAAGGTAGATGCTCACCATCACCCATAGCCGCTGCTCGTCGGAGAAGGTGTAGGGAACCTCGCCGAAGCCGATCGTGGTGGCGGTGTAGCTGATGAAATAGAAGGCGTGAAAGAAGCTCAGGTAGCTTGTCCGGCCCTCGACCTCCGGCCCGGGGACGAGCGTGAGCCCCAGCACCGAGATCGAGAACAGGGTGATGAGCAGGATCAGCGGCGTGCGCAGGCGCCGAAGGATCAGGAAGAAGACGCTGTGATGGTGGGCGAGGTTCTGCATGCCGCGGCCCCGGTCGCCGGCTCAGCGGCGCTGCATGATCGTCTCGGCGATCAGGATCACCACCGACACCATGTTGGCGAACAGCGCACCGCCCGACAGCGACACGATCTTGGCCATCATGTCGGGTGTGACGCCCTCGGCGCCGACGTGTGCGGCATAGCCCCACACCATGGCTGCCGCGATCAACTGCAGGTCGGCCGCGAGACTGGTGGACAGGTGGATCGCCCCGATCTGCGTGCGGTCGCCGAACTTGAGCACGGTGGCGATCAGGCTGACCACCAGCGCGGCGAAGAGCTCGTAGATGTCATGGTGCGCGGGGTTGTCGATGTCGCCGACGAAGAAGCCGAAGTTCAGCGTGGCGGCGAGCACGATGAAAAAACCGAAGATGACTTTTTCGAGGTTCATGATCTTCCTTCGGTGGGGCCCGTCGAGGCCGGTGTGACGGCCGCGGAGCCCGGTAGGTGGTGTTGCAGATTATGCGCCTGGCGCATTGCGATGTCTCGCGCGCCGCCGGTCGGAACCGGGCGGGGCTTGCCGGTGCGCGCTCAGTCGGGGTGGAGGTCGCCATCCATGTAGTACCAGCGTCCGTCCTCGCACACGAAGCGGCTGGTCTCGTGCAGGCGTTGGGCGCGGCCGCCGACGCGGCAGCGGGCGATGAACTCGACCTCGGCATGGACTTCGTCCAGCGGGCGATGGGCGCGCACCTGCAGGCCGATCCACTTCGGCGCCGGCGTTTCGTCCAGGTCGAGCGAGGCCGGGCGCGTGCTCGGGTGCCAGCTCGCGAGCAGGTAGGCCGTGTCGGACAGCGCGAAGGCGGTGTAGCGCGAGCGCATCAGCGCCTCGGCCGTGCACGCCGGGTGTGCGCCGGACAGCGCAGGGCCGCAGCACTGTGCAAAGCGCTGGCCGGAGCCGCAGAGGCAGGGGGCGGTGGGTTTCATGCGGCAGGAGTATACCGGGGCTGGCCCGGGGAGATTCCCGCGACGGGTAGGCGGGTCATGGAGCCTGGCGAGCCGCAGAGGGCTGGGTTGCCGTTGGCGCGGGAATGCCCGCGCCAACGGCGTTGTCACGCGCCGAGGATCTCCCGCAGCACGTAGGGCAGGATGCCGCCGTGGCGGTAGTACTCGATCTCGATCGGGGTGTCGATGCGGCACAGCACAGGCACCGACCGCTTTGACCCATCAGTCCGCTTGATCTGCAGCGTGAGCTGCTGCTGCGGCGCCAGGCCGGCGGTGATGCCTTCGAGCGTGAACGTCTCGCTGCCGTCGAGCCCCAGCCCCTGCCAGCTGTCGTCGCCGATGAACTGCAGCGGCAGCACGCCCATGCCGACCAGGTTGGAGCGGTGGATGCGCTCGAAGCTCCTTGCCACCACCGCCTTGACCCCGAGCAGCGCAGTGCCCTTGGCCGCCCAGTCGCGCGACGAGCCGGTGCCGTACTCCTCGCCGGCGAAGACGATGCTCGGCACGCCACGCGCCATCCAGGTGCTCGCTGCTTCGTACACCGTGGTCTGCTCGCCGTCGAGCAGGGTGTAGCCGCCTTCGACACGGCTGCCGTCGGGGTTGGGCGGCAGCATCAGGTTCTTCACACGCACGTTGGCGAAGGTGCCGCGCACCATCACGTCGTGGTTGCCGCGCCGCGAGCCGTAGGAGTTGAAGTCCTTCTTATCCACCCCCTGCTCACGCAGCCAGCGCCCTGCCGGGCTGGTCTCGCGGAAGGAGCCGGCGGGCGAGATGTGGTCGGTGGTCACCGAGTCGCCGAGCAGCAGCAATGCGCGCGCATCGTGAATGTCGCGCGCGGGCGGCGGCGTCATGCCGAAGCCCGCGAAGAAGGGCGGGCAGGCGATGTAGGTGGAGGATGGCCAGTCGTAGGCCTGGCCGGTGGGCGCCGCGATCGCGTTCCACAGGTCGTGGTCGCGGGTGAAGTCGGCGTAGAGCCGGCGATAGGTGGACGGGTCGGTGGCAAAGGGCAGCACCGCGGCGACCTCGTCCGAACTCGGCCAGAGGTCGCGCAGATACACCGGCTGGCCGTCGCTGCCGGTGCCCAGTGGCTCCTGCGTCAGGTCGATGTTGGCCCGCCCGGCGAGCGCGAAGGCCACCACCAGCGGTGGCGAGGCGAGATAGTTGGCGCGGATGTTGGGGTGGATGCGCGCTTCGAAGTTGCGGTTTCCCGACAGTACCGCGGCCACCACCAGGTCGTGCTCGGCGATCGCCTCGTTGAACTCGGTGGCGAGGTCGCCAGCGTTGCCGATGCAGGTGGTGCAGCCGTAGCCGGCGAGTGCGAAGCCGAGCGCAGCGAGCGGCTCGAGCAGCCCGCCCTTGTCGAGGTAATCTGTGACCACGCGCGAGCCGGGGGCGAGCGAGGTCTTGATGTGTGGCTTCACGCGCAGGCCGCGCTCCACGGCCTTCCTGGCTAGCAGGCCGGCGGCGATCATCACCGCGGGGTTGCTGGTGTTGGTGCACGAGGTGATGGCGGCGATCAGCACGTCGCCATGGCCGAGGTCCACGCCTTCGCGCGCGGTGGCGAAGCGGTCGCCGAGCTGACCGGGCTCTCGGCCGAAGCCGTTCTCGGACACCGGCGCGGAGAACAGGCGCTCGAACTCTTGGCGCATGGCGGGCAGGGCGATGCGGTCCTGCGGGCGCTTGGGACCGGCGAGTGACGGTTGGATGGTGGCGAGCTCCAGCACCAGCGTGCGCGTGTAGTCGATTTCGCCCGCACGCGGCACGCCGAACAGGCCCTGGGCGCGGAAGTAGTCCTCGAACAGCACGCATTCGGCCTCGTCGCGGCCGGTGGCGCGCATGTACTCCACGGTCTTCTCGTCCACCGGGAAGAAGCCCATGGTGGCGCCGTATTCGGGGGCCATGTTGGCGAGCGTGGCGCGGTCGGTCACGGTCAGGCTGGCCGTGCCCTCGCCGAAGAACTCGACGAACTTGCCCACCACCTTCTCGCGTCGCAGCATCTCGGTCACGGTGAGCACCAGGTCGGTCGCGGTGGTGCCGGCGGGGAGGCTGCCCTTGAGTTCCACCCCGATCACGTCGGGGGTGAGGAAATATACCGGCTGGCCGAGCATGGCCGCCTCGGCCTCGATCCCGCCCACGCCCCAGCCCACCACGCCGACGCCGTTGATCATGGTGGTGTGCGAGTCGGTGCCCACCAGAGTGTCGGGGAAGCACAGGCCGTCGCGGCTGCGCACGCCGCGGAAGAGGTATTCGAGGTTGACCTGATGGACGATGCCGATGCCCGGCGGCACCACGCGGAAGGTGTCGAAGGCTTGCATGCCCCACTTCATGAACTGGTAGCGCTCGCGGTTGCGCTCGAACTCGATCTCCATGTTGCGGCGCAGCGCGTCGGGCGTGCCGTAGTGGTCTACCTGCACCGAGTGGTCGACCACCAGGTCGACCGGCACCCGCGGCTCGATGAGCTTGGCGTTGCGGCCCTGCTCCACTGCCACGTTGCGCATCGCGGCCAGGTCGGCGAGCAGCGGCACGCCGGTGAAGTCCTGCAGCACCACACGGGCGACCACGAAGGGGATCTCGGCAGTGCGCTGTGCGGTCGGCTGCCAGTTGGCCAGTTCGCGCACGTGGGCTTCGGTCACTTTCTGACCGTCGCAGTTGCGCAGCACCGATTCGAGCACGATGCGGATCGATACCGGCAGGCGCGAGATGGGCCCGATGCCGGCGGCCTCTAGTGCAGGCAGGGCGTAGTACTGCAGCACCTTGCCCTTGGGGGAATCCAGGGTCTTGAGCGAATCGAAGAGGGTGTGCATCGGTGGCCTCCTGTGTGTAGCGTGGCCCGGGTCGGGGTTTCTTCAGCATAGCAGCGCAGCCCCACGGGGCCAGCTTGCGACTGGGTGGTGTCTTGTGACGAAGTGCGCTGTTGGGAAGGTGAGCTGCGGGCTCGTTCGCACGGGGCAGGCGCCCTCGTCATCATTCACGGGGCTTACCTGCCCGGTTCGAACGCGTAGAATCGCAAAAGTTTTTTCCGGGATCTTCTGCCCGGCTGTTGCACCGCACCGCAAGTCTTATAAAAGACATATAATCTCGTCCGATCCGGCTGGGCGACCCCCGGTCGGAGCTCCGATCACCGCCACGAAATAGTGAGGAAGTCGCCGTGCTTGAAGCCTACCGTGCCCATGTCGCCGAACGTGCCGCCCTCGGCATCCCGCCGCTGCCGCTGTCCAAGCAGCAGGCCACCGAACTCGTCGAACTGCTGAAGAATCCCCCCGCCGGCGAGGAAGACTTCCTCGTCGAACTGCTCACCTACCGCGTCCCCGCCGGCGTGGACGACGCCGCCAGGGTCAAGGCCGAGTTCCTGGCCAAGGTCGCCAAGGGCGAAGAAGCCTGTGCGCTGGTGTCGCGCGCCAAGGCCACCGAGCTGCTCGGTACCATGCTGGGCGGCTTCAACATCAAGCCGATGATCGACCTGCTCGGCGACGCCGAAGTGGGCACCATCGCTGCAGAGGGCCTCAAGAAGACCCTGCTGATGTTCGACTACTTCCACGACGTCAAGGAACTGGCCGAGAAGGGCAACGCCAACGCCAAGGCCGTCATGCAGTCCTGGGCCGACGCCGAGTGGTTCACCAGCCGCCCGGAAGTCCCGGCTTCGCAGAAGCTGACCGTGTTCAAGGTCACCGGCGAAACGAACACCGACGACCTGTCGCCCGCGCCGGATGCCTGGTCGCGCCCCGACATCCCGCTGCATGCGCTGGCCATGCTCAAGAACCCGCGCCCGGGCATCGAGCCGGAAGAAGCCGGCGTGCGCGGCCCGGTCAAGTTCCTCGAAGATCTGCGCGCCAAGGGCAACCTGGTCGCCTACGTCGGTGACGTGGTCGGTACCGGTTCCTCCCGCAAGTCCGCCACCAACTCGGTGTTGTGGTTCACCGGCGAGGACATCCCCTTCGTCCCGAACAAGCGCTTCGGCGGCGTGTGCCTGGGCTCCAAGATCGCCCCGATCTTCTTCAACACGATGGAAGACGCCGGCGCACTGCCGATCGAGATCGACGCCGGCAACATGGAAATGGGCGACGAGATCGAGCTCAAGGTCGACGACAAGTCGGGCAAGGTCACCGCGCTCAAGAACGGCGCCGTGATCGCCGAGTCGCAGTTGAAGACTCTGGTGATCCTCGACGAAGTGCGCGCTGGTGGCCGTATCCCGCTGATCATCGGTCGCGGCCTCACCACCAAGGCGCGTGAAGCGCTGGGCCTGCCGCCCTCGACCCTGTTCCGCCTGCCGCAGGCCCCCGCCGACACCGGCAAGGGCTTCTCGCTGGCGCAGAAGATGGTTGGCCGCGCCTGCGGCATGCCGCTCATTGACGGAAATCAGCAGGGCATCCGCCCGGGCACCTACTGCGAACCCAAGATGACCACCGTCGGCTCGCAGGACACCACCGGCCCGATGACCCGCGACGAGCTCAAGGACCTTGCCTGCCTCGGCTTCTCCGCCGACCTGGTGATGCAGTCCTTCTGCCACACCGCCGCCTACCCGAAGCTGGTCGACGTCAAGATGCACCGCGAGCTGCCGAGCTTCATCAGCACCCGCGGCGGCGTGTCGCTGCGCCCGGGCGACGGCGTGATCCACTCCTGGCTCAACCGCCTGCTGCTGCCCGACACCGTCGGCACCGGCGGCGACAGCCACACCCGCTTCCCGATCGGTATCTCCTTCCCGGCCGGCTCCGGCCTCGTAGCCTTCGCCGCTGCGACCGGCGTCATGCCGCTCGACATGCCGGAATCGGTGCTGGTGCGCTTCAAGGGCACGATGCAGCCGGGCGTCACGCTGCGTGACCTGGTCAACGCCATCCCGCTGTACGCCATCCGCCAGGGCCTGCTGACGGTCGAGAAGAAGGGCAAGAAGAACATCTTCTCCGGCCGCATCCTCGAGATCGAAGGCCTGCCGGACCTGAAGGTCGAACAGGCTTTCGAGCTGACCGACGCCTCGGCCGAACGCTCCGCCGCCGGTTGCACGGTCCACCTCAACAAGGCGCCGATCGTCGAGTACATGAACTCGAACATCACCCTGATGAAGTGGATGATCGCCAACGGCTACGAAGACAAGCGCACCCTGGGTCGCCGCATCAAGGCCATGGAAGAGTGGATCGCCAACGGCGAACTGCTGAAGGGTGATGCCGACGCCGAGTACGCCGCCGTGATCGAGATCGATCTCGCCGACATCAAGGAGCCGATCGTCGCCTGCCCGAACGACCCGGACGACGTCAAGCTGCTGTCCGAAGTCGCCGGCGACAAGATCGACGAAGTCTTCATCGGCTCGTGCATGACCAACATCGGTCACTTCCGCGCTGCCGGCAAGGTGCTGGACGGCAAGTCCGACATCCCGACCCGCCTGTGGATCGCCCCGCCCACCAAGATGGACGCGATGATCCTCAACGAGGAAGGCTACTACGGCGTGCTCGGCAAGTCCGGCGCCCGCATGGAGATGCCGGGTTGCTCGCTGTGCATGGGCAACCAGGCGCAGATCCGCAAGGGCAGCACCGCGATGTCGACCTCGACGCGCAACTTCCCGAACCGCCTCGGCATCGACACCCGCGTCTATCTGGGCTCGGCCGAGCTGGCCGCGGTGTGCGCGCTGATGGGCAAGATCCCGAGCGTGCAGGAGTACATGGCGCAGGTTGAGGTGGTGAACAAGAAGGCTGCCGACATCTACCGCTACATGAACTTCGATCAGATCGAGGAATTCCGTACGGTGGCTGACACCGTGACGGTCTGATCCCGGCCTGATCGGTCCGGCTCGACCGGACCCCGACGACACCCCCGGCGCATCCTCGCGCCGGGGGTGTCGTATTTTTGGTGGCCGACCACACCATCTTGGGTGGCACAACGGCATCCCGTCACGCCTTGCGACGGTGGAATCGTCTATCATCTCCAAAAAATGACGACGTCCGGTCGCGGGCGCCCAGAATCTAATGATCCCCAAGTTCTTGCTCCGGCACCGTCGATCCGAAGAGGCACTTCCCTTGCCGCGCAATGCGGTGTGGCGCGCGGTTGCCGGCTGGGTGGCGATCCTGCTCTGTCTCGGCGTGTATTGGTTCGAGCTGAATCAGACGCACCAGTCCCAACTCGACCAGGTCGAGGCCAACGTCAGGTTGCGTGCCGAGCAAACCGTGCATGCGCTTGCCCTGCAGGTCAGCACCATGGTCGAAAAGCTCGACTACCTTACGCTGCAGCTTGGGCAAAGCTGGCTTGCCGAGGACGAGCGAACCTTCCGTCGCACGGTGAGTGTGGCGCAGCATGCCTTGCCGGAGGGCGCTGTGGTCCAGGTCGCGATCGCCAACGAACGGGGGGAGATCCTGTTTTCCAGCCTGGTGCCCGAGGACGCTACGGTTGCGGCAACGAAAGTCTCGATTGCGGATCGGCCGCACTTCGCGGTGCATCTGAACCGCGCGGAAGCGGGCTTGTACATCAGCCATCCCGTGCTCGGGCGCATATCGGGCAAATGGACCGTGCAATTTTCGCGACCCTTGCACCGTGACGGGCGGCTTGAAGGCGTGATCGTCGTGTCCGTGTCGGCGGAACATCTGTCCCGCGCGCTGCGCGACATCTTTCCCGATCCGGCCGATGTCGCACTGCTGCTGCGCGACGATGGCGCCTATCTCGCACGTTCGCACCTGCTGGAAGGCGTGCTTGGCAAGAGCGTGCCTGCCGATCGCGGCTTCCTGCATGACCACCTGGTGTCGCACGGCTTCTACGACGTCGTGGCGCCGGTCGATGGGGTCGAGCGCTACTACGCATGGCGTCGGGTGCAGGACAGGCCCCTCGTGGTCAGCCTCGGTCTCAGCAAGTCGGTCGCGATGGCGACGGTGCGCGAGTCCGTGCAGAGCAGCAGCCTCTACAACCTCGTCGCCAGTGGGGCGTTGCTGCTTGCGGCGCTATGGATCACGTGGCTCTATTTGTTGAAGAGCCGCCAGACGGCAGCGCTAGCCCGCATTTCTCACAGATAGGAGGCGCATCGCGGCCGGAAATATGAGAAAGTTGTTTTGCGAGAACGACTTAACCATACTCCGGAGGAATCCGC
>NZ_JBNCAR010000022.1:0-60493 GCF_051280715.1 Thauera sp. AutoDN2
CTGTAGCAATTCCGTCCGTCTCATCGCCACCTCCTGGGTGAACA
Source organism: Thauera sp. AutoDN2 (assembly GCF_051280715.1). Taxonomy (NCBI): domain Bacteria; kingdom Pseudomonadati; phylum Pseudomonadota; class Betaproteobacteria; order Rhodocyclales; family Zoogloeaceae; genus Thauera; species Thauera sp. AutoDN2. The sequence continues at coordinate 45 of NZ_JBNCAR010000022.1, forward strand.
ATGAAACCGGACAGATCACGTGCTACAAGTCCGGACAGTTTATGTGCTCCCTACACACGGAAGGCCCGGAATTTGACGCCATCCTGGCTGACCAACAGAATCCGCGCTTACCCGCCGACCTCCAGGCTCGACCACCGCTGCCTGCCCGCGCAGCACTCACCGCAACACCGCCCCACGGAATTCACATGAGACGCGCCCCAGCCGCTGCACTCCCTGGCCCCGAACCCAGTCAGCGCCACGACTGGCAGACGCTGAAGAGCCTCTTCCCCTTCATCTGGGCCTACAAGGGACGGGTACTGTTCGCCCTCGCCTGTCTGGTCGCGGCCAAGGGCGCCAACGTGTCGGTGCCGATCATCTTCAAGCACCTGATCGATGACCTCACGATCACCCCGGAACAGGCCTTCATCGTGGTGCCGGCCGCGCTGCTGCTGGCCTATGGCGCACTGCGCTTCTCGACCTCGCTGCTGACCGAGCTGCGCGAGGTGGTGTTCGCACGCGTGACCCAGCAGGCGGTGCGCGAGATCTCGCTACGCGTGTTTCGCCACCTGCACGCGCTGTCGCTGCGCTTCCACCTCGAGCGCCAGACCGGCGGTCTCACCCGCGACATCGAACGCGGCACGCGCTCGATCGGCTCGCTGATCAGCTACACGCTGTATTCCATCCTGCCGACGCTGATCGAGATCGGCATGGTGATCGGCATCCTGCTGGTCAATTACGACGCGGTGTTCGCGCTCATCACGCTGTCCGCGCTGACGATCTACATCGTGTTCACCGTCAAGGTGACGAACTGGCGCACCGCGCTGCGGCGCGAGGCCAACGAGCTCGACTCCGCCGCCAACGCGCGCGCGATCGACAGCCTGATCAACTACGAGACGGTGAAGTACTTCAACAACGAGGAGTTCGAGGCGCGGCGCTACGACGAGCAGTTGCAGAAGTGGACCAAGGCCCAGGTCACCAACCAGTACTCACTGTCGGCGCTCAACGTCGGCCAGGCGGCGATCATCGCGGTCGCGGTCACCGCGATGATGTGGCAGGCGGCCGACCGCGTGGCCAGCGGCGAGATGACGATCGGCGACATCGTGCTGGTCAACGCCTTCATGATCCAGCTCTACATCCCGCTCAACTTCCTCGGCGTGCTGTACCGCGAGATCCGCCAGTCGCTCACCGACATCGAGCGCATGTTCGGCCTCATGCACACCCACCGCGAGATCGCCGACGCGCCCGACGCCCATACGCTGCCCACCGGCCCGGCGAGCGTGCGCTTCGAGAACGTGAGCTTCGCCTACGACGCCAAGCGCCCGATCCTGTTCGACGTGGATTTCGACATCCCCGCCGGCAGCACGGTGGCGGTGGTCGGCCACTCCGGCTCGGGCAAGTCGACGCTCGCCCGCCTGCTGTACCGCTTCTACGACGTGCAGGGCGGCGCGATCCGCATCGACGGCCACGACCTGCGCAGCCTCACCCAGGACAGCCTGCGCGCGGCGATCGGCATCGTCCCCCAGGACACGGTGCTGTTCAACGACACGCTGTACTACAACATCCACTACGGCCGCCCCACGGCCAGCCGCGACGAGGTCGAGGCCGCCGCGCGCGCCGCGCAGCTCGAAGACTTCATCCGCCAGTTGCCGGAAGGCTACGAGACCCGCGTCGGCGAGCGCGGGCTGAAACTATCGGGCGGTGAGAAGCAGCGCGTCGCGATTGCGCGTGCACTGTTGAAGAACCCGGCGATCCTGATCTTCGACGAGGCCACCTCGGCGCTGGACTCGAAGACCGAGAAGGCCATCCAGGCGCAGATCGAGCGCGCCGCAGAAGGACGCACTGCGCTGGTGATCGCGCATCGGCTGTCGACGATCATGAGTGCGGACGAGATCATCGTGCTGGACAAGGGGCGCATCGTCGAGCGCGGCCGCCATACCTCGCTGCTGGCGCAAGGCGGTGCCTATGCGCAGATGTGGATGCTGCAGCAGCAGGAAGAGGCTGCGATTGCCCTCGGCGACGAGGGCGCGCACGCCAAATCGTTCGGCGCAGCCGCGGGCGGCGTGGCATAAACTGAAAGCATCCATCCCCCACCCAGGCCTGCATGGACGCCCACGACAGTTTTCCCTTCCTGAAGGAAATCATCCTCTTCCTTGCGCTCAGTGGCGTGTTGATGCCGCTGCTCTCGCGCCTGAAGATCAATCCGGTGCTCGGCTTCCTGTCCGTGGGCGTGCTGCTTGGCCCGTACGGCCTCGCTTCGCTCGCACAGGCCTGGCCGCCCCTGTCGTGGTTCACCTTCGTGCGCCCGGACCAGGTCGCCTTCCTTGCCGAACTCGGCGTGATCTTCCTGATGTTCATGATCGGCCTGGAGCTATCCGTCGAGCGCCTGTGGTCGATGCGCCGGATGGTATTCGGACTGGGCGGGCTGCAGGTCGTGCTCTCCGCAGTGGCGATCGGCGGGCTGGCGATGGCCTTCGGCAACGGTATCGAGGCTGCGGTCATCCTCGGCGTGGTGATCGCCTTCTCCTCGACCGCGATCGTCATGCAGTTGCTGATCCAGCGCCGCGAGCTTGGCACGCCGCTTGGCCAGTCCGCATTCGCAATCCTGCTCTTCCAGGATCTCGCGGTGGTGCCACTGCTGGTACTGATCAGCATTCTCGGTACCTCTTCCGGCGAAGGCAGCTTCGCCGGACTGCTCGGCTACGCGGTCGTCAAGGGCGTGCTCACGGTCGTGGTGATCTACCTTGTCGGACGGCGGCTGGTGCGACCGCTGTTCCACCAGATCGCGGTGGACAAGCAACCCGACACCTTCACCGCACTCACCCTGCTGACCACCCTCGGCGTGGCGGCGCTGACCTGGTTCGCGGGACTCTCGATGGCGCTGGGAGCACTCCTGGCCGGTCTGATCATCGCCGAAACCGAGTTCCGCCACGAGGTCGAGATCACCATCGAACCCTTCAAGGGCCTGCTGATGGGTCTTTTCTTCATGTCCGTGGGCATGGGCATCGACCTGCGTGCGCTGCTCGCGGAGCCGGTGTGGATTCCGCTGTCGATAGTGGGCCTGCTCGCGCTGAAGAGCCTGATCGTGTTCGTGCTGCTGCGGGTGTTCGGCCTGTCCTGGGGGCGCGCTGCAGAGGGCGGGCTGCTGCTGAGCCAGGGCGGCGAGTTCGCCTTCATCGTGATCGGCATGGCGCTCGGCCTCGGACTGCTCGAGCGCCAGACCGGCCAGTTCATGCTGATCGTGGTCGGCGTCTCGATGCTGGCGGCGCCGGTGGTGGCGCGTCTGGGCCAGAGCCTGGGCGACGCCATCGACCGCCGCATTGCCACACCGGAGCCCGAAGGAGAGGACACGGGTATCGGCGAACTGTACGGTCATGTGATCATCGCCGGCTATGGCCGGGTCGGTCAGCTCGTGGGGCAGATGCTCGACCAGCAAGGTGTGCGCTACGTTGCGATCGAGAACAACGCCCAGCTCGTTGCCCACCAACGCAAGGCCGGCACGCCCCTGGTGTTCGGGGATGCCAGCCGGCCCGAACTGCTGCGCAAGCTGCGCATCGACGAGGCACGTGCCGTGGTGCTGACCATGGACCACACCGCAGCGGCGATCCACGCCGTGCATGCCGTAAGGCGGATGGTGCCGATGATGCGCATCATCGCCCGCGCACGCGACGAGAAGCACGCACTGCTGCTGCGCGAGGCCGGCGCCTCGGTGGTCGTACCCGAAACCCTGGAGTCCAGCCTCAAGCTCACCAGTTGGGTCCTCGAAACGCTCGGCGTGCCGCCAGAGGCCGCGCTGCGCCAGCTCGAGCAGGAGCGCGAGCGACGTATCGTGGCCTTGCGCGATTGCTGCACACCCGGGCCATAATCCGCCCCTCAGCACCCCTCAACGGCCCTCGTTTGCCCTGAACAACCCGCCGCCCCGCAGCCCTGCCGCGACCGACCGCTCGACCAACCAACTCGCCCGAATCCGCTCTCCGCCATGCGCAAACCCCGCATCGCCCTCCTCGCCACCGGTGGCACCATCGCCGGCACCGCCGATTCGGCCGCCGACACCCGCAGCTACGTTGCCGGTCAGCTTGGGATCGAGGCCCTGCTCGAGGCCGTCCCGCCCCTCACCCGGCTGGCCGAGCTGGTGCCCGAGCAGCTATTCAGCCTCGACAGCCGCGACATCACGCCACAGCACTGGCTGCTGCTGTCGCGCCGGGTGCAGGCGCTGGCCGAGGACCCGGCGATCGACGGTATCGTGATCACACACGGGACCGATACGCTGGAAGAGACGGCGTATTTCCTGCACATCACCGTCGCCACCAACAAGCCAGTGGTCATGACGGCTGCGATGCGACCCGCCACTGCACTGTCGGCAGACGGCCCGCTCAACCTCTACCAGGCGGTGGCGCTGGCATGCAGGCCGGCGGCCGGCCGCGCGGGGGTGCTCGCGGTACTGGGCGACCGCATCCTGCCCGCAGCCTGTACGAGCAAGCGCCACCCCTCGGCGGTGGATGCCTTCGCGCATGCCGAGGCCCTCACCGTGCTGGCAAGCGACGCTGCACTGCAGGCCCTGGCGCCTTACCGGTACAGCCGCATATCGATCGCACCCGACACGCAGGCGCTACCTCCGGTGGAGCTGCTGACGGTCGCGGCCGGCAGTTCACCCGCCCTCGCCTCGGCGGTTGCCCGCGCGCTTGCCAAGGCCAGCCTGCTGACCGGGGCTGCGGGACTGGTGCTGGCACTGCCGGGCAACGCCAGCCTCCCGGACGCCTGGCGCCCCGCGCTCGAAGCCCTGCCAAACAACGTCCCCGTGGTGCTGGCGAGTCGCTGCGGCGGCGGGGTGAGCGCTCCGCGCGAAGCGCTCCCCGCCAACTGGCTCAGCCCAGGGCCACTCGATGCGCTCAAGGCACGCGTGCGCCTGATCGCAGGCCTGGGGGGCGGTCTGCGCGGCGCGCGGCTGCGGCGCTGGTTCGAGCGCTGCTGAGCGCGCACCCTGCATCACAAGCCCGGATCGGAGCCTCCGCCGGCAACCGCAGCCTCGACCATGCGCCGCGACAGCTGCGGCGCAAACCCCTCGATGAAGGCATACACGTAGGCACGCAACCAGGCCCGCTTGCGCAGCCCGATGCGCGTCGTGCTCGACTCGAACAGATGGGCGGCATCCACCATGCCCAGCTTGCGGTCCTCCGCCGGGTCGTAGGCCATGCGCGCGAGGATGCCGATGCCCAGGTCCATCTCCACGTACTTCTTGATCACGTCCGAGTCGATCGCGCTCAGCACAACGTTGGGCTTGAGGCCGCGTCCCAGGAAGGCCTTGTTGATCTGGCCACGCCCGGTGAATGCGTCGTCGTAGGTGATCAGGGGGTAGCGTGCGATCGCCTCCAGCGTGAGCGGCGCAGCCTGCAGGATGGGGTGACGGGGCGTGGCCACCACACAGCGGTTCCACTGGTAGCAGGGCAGCATCACGAGATCGTCATACTCGGCGATGGCCTCAGTCGCAATCGCGATATCGGCCGTGCCGTCCAGCGCCATCTCGCACACCTGGCGCGGATTGCCCTGATGCAGTTCCAGCCTGACCTGCGGATAGCGCTGCATGAAGCGGCGGATCACATCGGGCAGCACGTAGCGCGCCTGAGTGTGGGTGGTCGCGATCGAAAGGCTACCGACCGACTCGTTGGCAAACTCGTCGCCCACTTGCTGCAGGTTATCCAGGTCGCGCAACACGCGTTCGGCGATTGCAAGCACCGCACGCCCCGGCTCGGTGACCGCCACCAGGCGCTTGCCGTGCCGCGTGAAGATCTCGATACCAAGCTCGGATTCGAGCAGGCGGATCTGCTTCGAGACCCCGGGCTGCGAAGTGAATAGTGCATCGGCCGCATCGGATACGTTGAGCCCACGGCGGGCGACCTCATGCACATAGCGGAGTTGCTGCAGGTTCATTGGGCACCACATATAACAATGAGTTCTTAAAGTCTAACCTCAAACCGCTTCATGCGCTTAAACAGAGTGCTTACGATGCGCTGCACCATCCGGCACCGAAGCGCCGGCCCCATCCGGTCACGACAGAGAGAGCCATGTACCAGTACGACGAACACGACCAGCGCCTGCTCGACGAGCGCGTCGCCCAGTTTCGCGACCAGATGCGGCGCCACCTGGCCGGCGAGCTGCCCGATGACGAGTTCCGTCCGCTGCGCCTGCAGAACGGCCTCTACATCCAGCGCCACGCGCCGATGTTCCGCATCTCGGTGCCCTACGGCCACCTCGCCAGCCGCCAGCTTCGCAAGCTCGCCCACCTCGCACGCAGCTACGATCGCGGCTACGCCCACTTCACCACGCGCACCAACGTGCAGTTCAACTGGCCCAAGCTGGAAGACGTGCCGGAGATGCTCGCCGAGTTGGCCAGCGTGCAGATGCACGCCAACCAGACCTCGGGCAACTGCATCCGCAACATCACCGCCGACCCCTTCGCCGGCGTGGCAGCCGACGAGGTCGCCGATCCTCGCCCCTTCGCCGAGATCCTGCGCCAGTGGGCGACCTACAACCCGGAGTTCGCCTTCCTGCCGCGCAAGTTCAAGATCGCCTTCAACAGCGCGGCTGAAGACCGCGTGGTGCTGCGCGTCTACGACATCGGCCTCGACCTGGTGCGCAACGACGCCGGTGAACTAGGCTTTCGCGTGCTGGTGGGCGGCGGCCTCGGCCGCACCCCGATCCTGGGCGAGGAGATCAAGCCCTTCCTGCCCTGGCAGCACCTGATCAGCTACTGCGAGGCCATCCTGCGCGTCTATAACCGCTGGGGCCGCCGCGACAACCTGTGGAAGGCGCGCATCAAGATCCTCGTGAAGGCGCTCGGGCCAGAAGAGTTCGGCCGCCAGGTCGAAGAGGAGTGGGCGAACTCCAAGGACGGCCCCAACACGATCACCGAGGCCGAACTGGCCCGCGTGTCAGCCCACTTCGCTCCCCCCGCCTACGAAGCCCTCCCCGCGCAGGACGCCGCCTTCGACGAACTGCTCGCCGGCAACAAGGCCTTCGCCACCTGGATCAAGCGCAACGTGCGCGCCCACCGCCAGCCCGGCTACGCCGCGGTGGTCCTGTCGCTGAAGAAGACCGGCACCGCCCCAGGTGACGTCACAGCCGAACAAATGGACGCAATCGCCGACCTCGCCGAGCGCTTCAGCTTCGGTGAGGCGCGCATGCTGCACGAGCAGAACGTCGCGCTCGCCGACGTGCGCCGCACCGACCTCTTCGCGCTGTGGCAGGCGGCGCGCGAGGCCGGGCTGGCGACACCGAACATCGGCCTGCTGACCGACATCATCTGCTGCCCCGGCGGCGACTTCTGCAGCCTCGCCAACGCGCGCTCGATCCCGGTCGCCGACGCCATCCAGCGCCGCTTCGACGACCTCGACTACCAGCACGACATCGGCGAGATCGAGCTCAACATCTCCGGCTGCATGAACTCCTGCGGCCACCACCACGTCGGCCACATCGGCATCCTCGGCGTCGATAAGAACGACGAGGAGTGGTACCAGATCACCGTCGGCGGCACCCAGGGCAACGGCACCACGCTCGGCAAGGTGATCGGCCCGTCGTTTGCACAGGATGAGGTGGTCGACGTGATCGAGAAGCTGCTCGAAACCTATGTCGAACTGCGCCATGAAGACGAGCGCTTCATCGACACCGTACAACGCGTCGGCACCGAGCCCTTCAAGGCCCGCGTGTATGCCGACCGCCAGCCGCAAAGGAAAGCCGCCCATGTCTGACAGGATCCTGAAGAACGGTCGCGTCATCGAAGATGACCGCCTGATCGTCCAGCTCGCCGAGGGTGAAGCCGCAGCCGACATCGCCGTGCCTGCCGGCCCGGTGCTGGTGCCGCTTGCCGTATGGCAGGCCCGCCGTGACGAACTCCTGGCGCGTGCACGCAGCGGCGCCCTGGGCGTATGGCTGGCCGCCGGCGAGGAGGTCGCCGCGCTGGCCGCCGATCTGGAGGTGCTGCAGGTCATCGGCCTGCACTTCCCCAAGTTCACCGACGGCCGCAGCTATTCGGCCGCCACCCTGCTGCGCAGCCGATACGGCTACCAGGGCGAGCTGCGTGCGATCGGCGAGGTCCTGCGCGACCAGTTCAACTACATGACACGCTGCGGCTTCGATGCCCTGCAGCCTCGCGCCGGCCGCTACACCGCCGAACAGCTCGAAGCGGCGATCGCCAGCATCGATGACTTCACCCAGCCCTACCAGCGCTCCGTGAAGGATCCGTTGCCGCTGTTCCGCCGCGTCGAGCGCGGGGCCGACCCACAGGTGCAGCCATGAGCGCTAGCGTCTCGATCCTGCGTCCGGCGGCCGCCAACCCAGCCACCAACCCGGCCACCCGACCGCCCCTGACCGACGCCCTGCACACCACGGTCGGCGCCAAGGCGGCCACGGCCCTGGCACTGCTGCGCGAGGCAGTGGCCGAGTTCGGGGCGCAGGGCGAGCTCGCCTTCGCCAACAGCTTTGGCGCCGAGGACATGGTGCTGACCGACCTGATCCTGTCGCACGCGCTGCCGATCACCGTGTTCTCGCTCGACACCGGCCGCCTGCCCGCCGAAACCTACAGCCTGATCGGCGAGGTCGAACGCCGCTACGGCCGCAAGCTCGAGATCTACTTCCCCGACGCCGGCGCGGTCGAGGCCTACGTGCGCAGCCATGGCATCAACGCCTTCTACGACTCGGTCGAGCTGCGCAAGGCCTGCTGCGGCGTGCGCAAGATGGAACCGCTGCGTCGCGCGCTCGCCGGCCGCAAAGCCTGGATCACCGGCCTGCGCGCCGCCCAGTCGGTGACCCGCGCCGGCCTGCCGCTGCGCGAATTCGACGCCGGCAACGGACTGGAGAAGCTCAACCCGCTGTCGGACTGGACGGAGACCGAGGTGTGGGCCTATATCCGGATCAACGAGGTTCCCTACAACGCGCTCCACGACCAGTTCTACCCCAGCATCGGCTGCGCCCCCTGCACGCGCGCCATCGCCGCCGGTGAGGACGTGCGCGCCGGACGCTGGTGGTGGGAGAACCCCGAGACCAAGGAGTGCGGACTGCACGCCAAGGAGGGTTGAGACCATGAACGGCAAGCATCCCGCCCAAGCCCCGCGCAGCCCGGCGATCGGCGCCGGCCGCCGCAGCCTGCAGCATCGCCTCGACGCCCTGAGTGCCGGACTGAAGGCCGCGCTGCGCGCGCTCAGAACACATCCGATCAAGCATCCGCAACGGTAAACGCACCATGTCCACGCTGACCAAACAGACGCTGTCCCACCTCGACTGGCTCGAGGCCGAAGCCATCCACATCCTGCGCGAAGTTGCCGGCCAGTGCGCCAACCCGGTGCTGCTGTTCTCCGGCGGCAAGGACTCGATCTGCCTGCTGCGCCTGGCCGAGAAGGCCTTCCGCCCGGGCCGCTTCCCCTTCCCGCTGATGCACATCGACACCGGCCACAACTACAAGGAAGTGACCGACTTCCGCGACAAGCGCGCAGCCGAGCTGGGCGAACGCCTGATCGTGCGCTCGGTGGAGGACTCGATGGCACGTGGCACGGTGGTGCTGAAGCACGCCGGCGAGTCGCGCAACAAGCACCAGTCGGTGACGCTGCTGGAGGCGATCGAGGAGTTCGGCTTCGACGCCTGCATCGGCGGCGCCCGCCGCGACGAGGAGAAGGCGCGCGCGAAGGAACGGATCATGAGCTTCCGCGACGAGTTCGGTCAGTGGGACCCGAAGAACCAGCGTCCCGAGTTGTGGAATCTGTACAACGCGCGTTCGCACAAGGGCGAGAACATCCGTGCCTTCCCGATCAGCAACTGGACCGAGCTCGATGTGTGGCAGTACATCGCCCGCGAACAACTGGAGTTGCCGTCGATCTACTTCGCCCACACCCGTCCGGTGGTGCGCAGGAGCGGGCTGCTGCAGCCGGTGACCGACGTAACCCCGGCCAGGGATGGCGACGTGGTGGAGGACGTGCTGGTGCGCTTCCGCACCGTGGGCGACATCACCTGCACGGCGCCTGTGGAGTCGGATGCGGATACGGTGGAGAAGATCCTCGCCGAGACCGCGACGACGACGATCACCGAGCGCGGCGCGACGCGGATGGATGACCAGACCTCGGAAGCGTCAATGGAGCAGCGCAAGAAAGAAGGCTACTTCTGACCATCACGCTACGTAGCCGGGGGCATGTCGGGTAATCCTGGAGAAGGCGAGGATTGTCTAAGCGCGAAGCGCGCTCATTTGCGTACCCTCCGCCAAGCACCGCGTAGCGGTGCAGCCTTCGGAAGGAATACCCGGCGGGGCCACGGCGGTTCGCCGGCACCACCCTTAAGAAAGATTGAAGGAATAATGACCATGTCCGCCCTTGAGCACCTCCCCGATATCGACAACGGCCTGCTGCGCTTCCTCACCTGCGGCAGCGTAGACGACGGCAAAAGCACCCTGATCGGGCGCCTCCTGTTCGACACCAAGACCATCCTCGCCGACACCCTCAACGCCATCGAGAAGACCTCCGCCAAGCGTGGCATGAGCGCGGTCGACCTCTCCCTTCTGACCGACGGCCTCCAGGCCGAGCGCGAGCAGGGCATCACCATCGACGTCGCCTACCGCTACTTCTCCACCGGCCGGCGCAAGTACATCATCGCCGACGCCCCCGGCCACGAGCAGTACACCCGCAACATGGTGACCGCAGCGTCCACCGCCAACCTCGCCATCATCCTCATCGATGCGCGCAAGGGCGTGCTCACCCAGACCCGCCGCCACTCCTACCTCGCCAGCCTGGTCGGCATCCCCCACCTGGTGGTCGCGGTCAACAAGATGGACCTCGTCGACTACGACGAGGCCGTGTTCGAACGCATCAAGGCCGACTACCTCGCCTTCGCCGCCAGGCTCGGCATCAATGACGTGCGCTTCATCCCGATTTCGGCGCTGGCCGGCGACATGATCGTCGATCGCGGCGAGCGCCTCGCCTGGTACGACGGCCCCACGCTCCTCGACATCCTCGAGAACGCCCCCGCCGCCCACACCGAGCAGGCTGAGGACTTCCGCTTCCCGGTGCAGTACGTGTGCCGCCCGCAGGACTCGGCCAACCCGGATCTGCACGATTACCGTGGCTTCATGGGGCGCGTCGAGTCCGGCGAGATCGCCGTCGGCGACGCCGTCACCGTGCTGCCCTCGGGCGCCACCAGCCGCATCAAGCGCATCGAGCTCGGCGGCGCAAGCCTGCCGCGTGCCATCCACGAGCAGTCGGTGACCCTGTTGCTGGAAGACGAGATCGACATCTCGCGCGGCGACCTCATCGTCAAGTCGGCCGAGGCGCCCGCACCGGTCAAGCAGATCGACGCCACGGTGTGCTGGCTGTCCGAGACGCCGCTGTCGCCAGCGCGCACCTATCTCGTGCGCCACACCACGCGCGAGGTGAAGGCCAAGGTCGCCCGGATCGATTACCGGCTGGACGTGAACACGCTGGAGAGAGAAGAGACCAGCGGCCTCGCGATGAACGACATCGCCCGCGTCAGCCTCAAGCTCGCGCAGCCGATCGTCGCCGACCGCTATAAGGCCAACCGCGCCACCGGCGCCTTCATTCTCATCGACGAGAGCACGAACAACACGGTGGGCGCGGGCATGATCGGCTAACCGGCAGGCCGTCCGCACGTCGAACCGCGCGGACAGCCATACTTGACGAGGCATGCATCGAAAACAAAGCGGCGCGGCGGAGCGCTCGACAGCACGAGGAATTCACGCTGCATGAATAAAGCATATGGAATACAATGCATTTCGCATTTTCCATATGGCATCGCACGCACCCCATAGCAGGATTCAGGATCGGGGGTGCATCGAGCGATGCCTTCCCGTTTCCAAGGAAGCCCTCCGATGCTCAAGCGAATTGCCCTCGTCTCCGTAACCGCCCTCGTCCTTTCCGGCTGCGCGGCCACCCATGTCGCGATCAGCAAGCGTGACCTCGATGTCCAGACCAAGATGTCGGACACGGTTTTCCTTGATCCGGTCGGTTCGGACAAGAAAACCATCTTCGTGCAGATCCGCAACACTTCGGACAAACCCGATCTGTCCGTCCACGCGGAAATCCTCTCCGCCATCGAGGCCAAGGGCTACCGTGTCATGCAGGATCCGGAGGCGGCGCACTACATCCTGCAGGCCAACATCCTTCAGGTCGGCAAGTCTGCCCCGACGGCGATGGAGGCCGCGATCAACCAGGGCTACGGCGTTTCCGCAGCTGGCGGGCTGATGCTCGCGTCGGGTGCGGCCTACGTCGGCGGCGCCAGCGGCCGCGGCATCGCGGCAGCCGGCCTGGTGGGTGCGCTCGCCGAAGGCATTGCCGGCGCCGCGGTCAAGGACGTCTACTTCTCGATGGTCACCGACCTCCAGATCAAGGAGCGGATGGCCGGCACCGGCAAGGCCAAGGTCAGCTCCAGGCACAAGCTGCGCCAGGGTAACAGCGGCGCGTCCGAGGTCAGCTACGCGGAAGAGTCGAGCTACAAGACCTACCAGACCCGCATCGGCTCGACCGCCAACAAGGTCAACCTTGCCTTCGAAGAAGCGCTCCCCGAACTGAAGAAGGGTCTCATTACCTCGATCTCCGGCCTGTTCTGAGAGGGCTCCGACCCTCCCGCCCCGCGCAAGCTGGCGGAAGGACTGGACGGGACCCCGGTCCCATGGCGCCGTTGCATTCGGGAGGGCTCTGTCGATACTGTCGACCGTGCCCTTTTCCGTTCACCAATGCCCTGCAGATGACCGAACACCGCAAGCACGCCGTCGCAAACCCAGCCCGCACCCGCCTCGACAAATGGCTGTGGGCCGCGCGCTTCTTCAAACACCGCACCGGAGCCACCGAGGCCGTCGAGGGTGGCAAGGTCAAGCTCAATGGCGCTGCAGTGAAACCCGCGCGCGACGTGAAGACGGGCGACCGGCTCGACATCACCCTCGGCGAGGAGACCCGCACGGTGTTCGTGCGCGCAATCGCCGACAAACGTGGCTCGGCCACCGTGGCGCAGATGCTGTACGAGGAGACCGCCGAGAGCATCGAAGCGCGCGAACGCGCCCACGAGCTGAACAAGCTCGCCGCTGCACCAGGGGCAGACCTGCATGGGCGCCCGACAAAGCGCGACCGGCGCCGGATGGACCGATTCAGCGGATATTGAGGTTTCTTCCTCCCCCATCGCTGCAGCGAACTTGTGCAGTCGAACTACACTCCGAAAGACACGGGTGGCATCACGACCGCTCGTGGCGGACGACGGAGGCGATGGGATGAGCGCAAGCGCATTCGTACTGATGCGAAGACTTTTCAGCGTGGCGCCGATCCTCGCTGCCTTGCTGATGACCCTGGCCGGTACATCGGCGACACCCAGCGCGGGAGGCGCGCTGGTACTTCGCATGGACGGCGCGATCGGCCCGGCAAGCGCGGACTACCTTCACAAGGGCCTTGCGCGCGCAGCAGCGAGCGGCGCGCAAGTGGTGGTCATCGAGCTGGATACGCCTGGCGGCCTGGATGGCTCGATGCGCGCGATCATCAAGGACATCCTCGCCTCACCGGTGCCGGTGGCCACCTTCGTCGCGCCAGAGGGCGCGCGGGCGGCGAGCGCGGGCACCTACATCCTCTACGCCAGCCATATCGCGGCGATGGCGCCCGCCACCAATCTTGGCGCGGCCACGCCGGTGGCGATCGGCATTGGCGGCGCGCAGCCCGGGCGGAGGGCACCACTGGATGACGCGCCGCAGCCCGCGCAGGACGCAAGCGAGAAGGCCCAGGGCGCCGGCGATGCGCCCCGGGAGCAGGACCGTGCCTCCGATCATCCAGACGACGGAACAGGCGCGGATGTATCCGCCACCGGGCGCTCTGCCGCCGCCTCCCCCACGGCACCCGGCCATCGCGCAGCTGCGCCCACCGACGCGATGGCGGCTAAATCCATGTCCGACGCCACGGCCTACATCCGCAGTCTGGCGCAGCTACGAGGCCGGGACGTGGACTTCGCCGAACGCGCAGTGCGCGAAGCCGCCAGTCTTTCGGCCGAGGAAGCCCTGTCCCGGGGGGTGATCGAGTTCATCGCGTTCGACAGCCGGGATCTGCTCAACAGGCTCGATGGCCTCGAGGTTCCCGTACTCGACGGTACGCGCACGCTGGCCACCGCAGGCATCGGGATCCAACGGATGGAGCCGGACTGGCGTAGTCGCGTGCTCGCCGCGCTCGCCAACCCGCAAGTGGCGCTGATCCTGATGATGATCGGCATGTACGGACTGTTCTTCGAGTTCACCTCGCCCGGCTTCGGTGTACCCGGCGTGGCGGGCGCGATCTCGCTGCTGATCGCGCTCTATGCCTTCCAGCTGCTGCCGGTGAACTGGGCCGGCGTGCTCTTGCTGGCAGTGGGCGCGGCACTGATGCTGGCCGAGGCCTTCCTACCCAGCTTCGGTGTGCTGGGCGTGGGCGGCATCATCGCCTTCGTGGTCGGTGGCCTGTTCCTGATGGATGCGGACGTCCCTGGCTTCGGCGTGCCCGTCGCACTCATCGTCGGCATGGCGCTGGCGAGCGCGGCGATCATCATCGCCATCGGCACCTTCGCCGCGCGCAGCCTCCGCCGCCCGGTGGTGAGCGGCAGCGAGGAGATGCTCGGCACCCTCGGCACCATCACATCGACCGCCGAGGGCGGAGGCTGGTGGGTCCATGTGCACGGCGAGACCTGGCGCGCGCGCAGTGCCAGTAGCCTGAGGCCCGGACAGCAGGTACGCGTCGACCGTCTGGACGGCCTCACCCTTGAAGTTTCGCCCACGGCCGCACGGCCACACGACAGGAGCGCCTCATGTTGATCGATCTCCAGTTCGGGTTCGCCCCGCTCATCCTCCTCCTCGTCTTCCTCCTCTTCGCCGCACTGCGCGTACTGCGCGAGTACGAGCGCGGCGTCATCTTCATGCTCGGACGCTTCTGGCGGGTCAAGGGGCCCGGCCTGGTGATCGTGATCCCCGGCCTGCAGCAGATGGTGAAGGTCGACCTGCGCGTAGTCACCATGGACGTGCCCTCGCAGGACGTCATCTCCAGAGACAACGTCTCGGTCAAGGTGAATGCGGTGGTGTATTTCCGCGTCGTCGATCCGCAGAAGGCCATCATCCAGGTCGAGGACTACTTCAACGCCACCAGCCAGCTCGCCCAGACCACGCTGCGCGCGGTGCTCGGCAAGCACGAACTGGACGAGATGCTCTCCGAGCGCGAAAAGCTCAACACCGACGTGCAACAGATCCTCGACGCACAGACCGATGCCTGGGGCATCAAGGTCGCCAACGTGGAGATCAAACACGTAGACCTCAACGAAACCATGGTGCGCGCGATCGCCCGGCAGGCCGAGGCCGAACGCGAGCGGCGCGCCAAGGTAATCCACGCCGAAGGCGAGAAGCAGGCCGCCGAGGCGCTGCTCGAAGCCGCGCAGATGCTGTCACGCGACCCTGCCGCCATGCAGCTGCGCTACCTGCAGACGCTCACTCAGGTGGCAGGCGACAAGAGCTCGACGCTGGTGTTTCCGGTGCCTGTGGATCTGCTCGGCAAGCTGATGCGCCTTGATCCGGAGCGATCTGACCGAAATGCCTGAGGCGCCCGCCCTGCTCCGTCCGGTGCGCGGAGCGCTTGATCAGTCCAGCACGAGCGCAAGCGCGAGCGGCAGGAACACCGCCGCCGCGACGTTGCCGATCAACACCATGGAGGCCACCTTCCCTGGCTCCTGCTGGTAGCGCTCTGCAAACATGTAGTTGAGCACCGCGGGCGGCAGCGCACCGAACACGAGCATCAGCGCCTGTTCGCGCTGCGGCAGTTCGATCACCTGCATCACCGCCCACGCCAGCGCCATGCCCACCAGCGGTCGCGCCACGGCGCCGAACACACCGATTCCGATCGCGCCGATGCGCGAATCCGCCAGGCGCACCCCGAGGCCGAACAGCATGAGCGGGATGGAGATCTCGCCCAGCATGCGGATCGCGATGAGCAGCGGCGGCCAGACTTCGAAGTGGGTCAGGCTCACCATCAGCCCCGCGAACGTGGCCAGCACCGAGGGCACCCGCCACACCGTGAGCAGCCGCACGCGATGGTCCAGCAGCCAGGCGCCGAACGAGAAGTGGATCAGGTTCGACACCATGAACAGCACCACCATGGGCGCCAACGCGAGCTCGCCGAAGGCGAGCACCGCCAGCGGCAGACCCAGATTACCGCAATTGTTGAACATCAACGGCGGCACCAGGGTCTTGGGTTCGATACCGGTTGCCTTCGCCAGCCCCCAGGCCGCCAGCCCCGAGCCCACCACGACGACCGTCCCCGCCCCGATCAGGGGCAGGAAGGCGGCGACGTCGAAGGCCTTGTTGGCCAGCGCCGCGAACACCAGCGCCGGCACGAATACGTCCATGTTCAGCTTGTTGGCATGCGACAGGTCCGGCTTCGTGCGCCGGCCGACGAAGAATCCCAGGGCGGTGATGGAAAACAGCGGGAAGAGGATTTCGACGATGCGGATCAGCATTTGGCGGCTCGGGTCCGGGATTTGCGGTCGCTGCCACGAAGGCAGCCATCGAAAGGCAATCGCGGGCAAGTCCCTCCCACAGCAAAACCAGGCAGGTGCATCTGCCCGTGGGAGGGCGCTTGCCCGCGAACAGGCGCCGAAGCCGCTTAAAGCACGTAGCGCGCCAAGTCCTCGCGCTGCGCCAGCATGTCGAGGCGTGCGTCGACGTAGGCCGCGTCGACCACCACCGTCTGGGTTGCGCTACTACGACCCGCCTGAAAGGAAACCTCCTCGAGCAGTTTCTCCATCACCGTGTACAACCGGCGGGCACCGATGTTCTCGGTCTTCTCGTTCACCTGGAAGGCGATCTCGGCCAGGCGGCGGATACCCTCCGCGGTGAACTCGAGCTGGACACCGTCGGTTGCGAGCAGGGCCTCGTACTGACGCGTGAGGCAGGCGTCTGTGCTGGTGAGGATGCGGGCGAAATCTTCGACCGACAGCGATTCGAGCTCGACGCGGATCGGAAAGCGGCCCTGCAGTTCGGGGATCAGGTCCGAGGGCTTCGACAGGTGAAATGCACCGCTGGCGATGAACAGGATGTGATCGGTCTTGATCATGCCGTACTTGGTCGAAATCGTCGTTCCTTCGACCAGCGGCAGCAGATCGCGCTGCACGCCTTGGCGCGACACGTCGGCACCATGCGCGTCGGTGCGTGCGGCGATCTTGTCCACCTCGTCGAGGAACACGATGCCGTTCTGCTCGACCGAACGCACGGCCTCGAGCTTGACCTCCTCGTCGTTGATCAGGCGCGCAGCCTCTTCGTCGGCGAGCAACTTCATCGCCTCCCGGATCTGCAACTTGCGCTGCTTCTTCTTGCCGCCCCCCATGTTCTGAAACATGCCCTGGATCTGCTGGGTGAGCTCCTCCATGCCCGGCGGCGCAAAAATCTCCGCCTGCATGGAGGGGGCTGCGACCTCGATCTCGATCTCTTTGTCGTCGAGCTCGCCCTCGCGCAGCTTCTTGCGGAATTTCTGGCGTGTGGCCGAATCCTGTGTGGGCTCGGCTTCCGTGTTGAAGCCCACGGCACGCGCGGGTGGCAGCAGCGCATCGAGCACGCGATCCTCGGCTGCGTCCAGCGCGCGGTCGCGCACCGACTTCATCGCGCGCTCGCGGCCGTCCTTGATCGCAATCTCCATCAGGTCGCGGATGATGGTGTCCACGTCCCGGCCGACATAGCCAACCTCGGTGAACTTGGTCGCTTCGATCTTGATGAACGGCGCATTGGCCAGCCGCGCCAGGCGGCGCGCAATCTCGGTCTTGCCGACGCCGGTGGGGCCGATCATGAGGATGTTCTTGGGGGTGATCTCGCTGCGCAGCGGCTCGTCCACCTGGGCACGCCGCCAGCGGTTGCGCAACGCGATCGCAACGGCCTTCTTCGCCTTGTCCTGGCCGACGATGTGCTTGTCGAGTTCGGAGACGATCTCCGGCGGGGTCATCTGGGTCATGCGTTCAGCCTCAATCCAGCACTTCGATGGTGTGATGGTGATTGGTGTAGATGCACAGGTCGCCGGCAATGCCGAGCGCCTTGGACACGACTTCCTTGGGATCGAGTTCGGTGTTCTCGATCAGCGCACGCGCTGCAGCCTGGGCGTAGGCGCCACCGCTACCGATGGCAACGATGCCCTGCTCCGGTTCGAGCACGTCGCCATTGCCGGTGATCACGAGTGAATGCTCACGGTCGGCCACCGCCAGCATGGCCTCGAGCCGGCGCAGCATGCGGTCGGTGCGCCAGTCCTTGGCGAGCTCGACTGCGCTGCGCAGCAGGTTGCCCTGGTGCTTGTCGAGCTTGGCCTCGAACCGCTCGAACAAGGTGAAGGCATCCGCAGTGCCACCCGCGAAACCGGCAAGGATCTGACCGTTGTAGAGCGTGCGTACCTTGCGCGCCGAGGCCTTGATGACGATGTTGCCCAGGGTGACCTGGCCGTCCCCGCCAAGAGCGACGCGATTGCCGCGCCGCACCGACAGGATGGTGGTGCCGCGATATTGTTCCATGATGATTCCTCGCCGGCCCGGTGCCGGCGCTCAGGGTTTGCGGATGCAGGGATGGCTCGTACAGCTTGCTCAATGGCGCAGGGTGACCTTCGCCACCTGATCCACGCTCATCACGCGCAGCAAGCCCGCCACCATGGCGTTCACATTGACGAGACGCACGAGTTTACCCTGAGCCTGCAGGGTGACGAGAATGTTGAACAAGGTTCCGGCGCAGACGAAGTCGATCCGGCGCAGGCGCCGACAGTCCACCGTGAGCTCCCGGCGCTCGGCGGCAAAGACCGCCAGTTGCTTGAGGCTGTCGTTACCCGAGCCGCTGAGTTCGCCCTCGAAGACGAAGGCGTCGGACGCCGTGCTGACCGGCTCCGGCCGCGCCGGGGTCGGGGCCGCGCCGGCGTCCGTCTTAGCGGCGCGCTGCTCCCACGACGGAGGCGACTCTTCGAAGGTAACCGCAAAATCCACCGCGAGGTTTTCGAAGCGCGCCTGATCGCCGGCATACTGCAGCAGCTCGAGCAGCATCAACCAAGTGTCACGCTCCTCAGCCCGCCCAACGCTCAGCCGCTTCTCGAGCAGCGCCGCGAGCGAATCCACGTTGAGCAAGCTGAACTCGATGCGCTCGGCGGCGAGCTCCGCGAGCGTGCGCCGCCACACCCCGCAGCCTCCGTCATCCACGCCCTTGACCTTGCTGACGTCGATACGGATCCCGCCGCTACGCCGCCCGATCTGGGTGATCTGCTGAAACTGACGTTCGGCCGCGGCCGAAAGCTGGCCACTGAGGTTGATCAGCGGAAAGCCGCCAGCCCGTGGCCGGGCGCCCATGCCGGAAAGGTCCTCCCAGGGCGGCGGTGAGCGCTCGAAGCGCGTTGCGTAATCGATGACCCGCGATTCGAACCGCTCCGCCATGCCGCGCAGGCGAAGCAGATCCAGGAGCATCAACCAGGCCCCCTCGCCCACGTCGGCGCCCTCGCCGGTCACGGCCGGCTCGAGCAGGGCAAGCGCCTCCCCTTCGTTGCCATTGGCGTAGAGCACCGCGGCATCCTCGAACACGGCGCCGATACCGCCCCCGCACTCCTGGACCTCGACCTGCTCATCGCCATGCGCCGAATCGAAATTCAGCTCCGAGAGCTCTGTCGGAGGCGGCGCAGGCTCCTGAACGTTGGCGTGCACCTGCTCCGGAGCAAGCTCACGGGGGGTGTTCTTCCTGCCAAAAAAGGGAAGTGCCACAGTCGTATCCCAACCAATCGGTCCCGTCTCAGCGCCCCCGGCGGACACCGCCGGACAACCCTGAAACGGCGAACAACATTTTCAGAAAATTTCTTTCAAGACAGAGACTAAGGAGAAATTGTCAAAACAATCATCAACAATTGCAACACGCGTGCACCCACGAGAGAGGCTCGGCTAGAATGCTGCGATGCAACCACATAGCACGGTCTCCCGCGGGGCGAGCGCGACTTCTGCGCCGCAAGACGCCGGTGCTCGCAGCCATTTCTTGCGAGTCTATTACGAAGACACCGATGCGGGGGGCGTCGTGTACTACGCGAACTATCTCAAGTTCTGCGAAAGAGCCCGCACGGAGTGGCTTCGCGCACTCGGCGTCAGCCAGCAGGCACTGCTGTCGGAGGCCGGCATCGGCTTCGTCGTGCGCTCGGTGCAGGCGGATTTTCTGTCCCCTGCCCGTCTCGACGACGAACTCGAAGTGCAGACCCGCATCGAAAGCCTGCGCCGCGCAAGCATCGTCTTCAAGCAGTCGATCCTGCGTAGCGGGCAGCTGCTGTTTACCGCGCAGGCCCAGCTTGCCTGCGTCGACATGAAGCTAAACAAACCCACGGCGATCCCGCCCAACCTGCTCTCCTCGATCCGAAGCCAAGCATGACCGTCACGCACGACCTTTCCATCATCAGCCTGATCTCGCAGGCAAGCGTCCTCGTCCAGCTCGTGATGGCGCTGCTCGCCGCGCTTTCGCTCGTGTCGTGGTACTGGATCTTTCGCAAGTCCTTCCAGATCCGCCAGGCGCGTGCCGAAACCGACCGCTTCGAGCGCGAGTTCTGGAGCGGTGGCGATCTGAACACCCTGTACGAATCCGCCAGCCGCAACCAGGCTGAAGGCATGGAGCGCATCTTCGAGGCAGGCTACCGCGAGTTCACCAAGCTGCGCGCCAAGGGCCACGACCACGGCGCCACGCTCGACGGCGCGCGCCGCGCCATGCGCGCCACGCATCAGCGCGAGATCGACGACCTTGAAGCCCATCTCGCCTTCCTCGCCTCAGTGGGCTCGGTATCGCCCTACATCGGCCTTCTCGGTACCGTGTGGGGGATCATGAACTCCTTCCGCGGCCTCTCCAGCGTGGGTTCGGCCACCCTCGCCCAGGTTGCCCCGGGCATCGCGGAAGCACTGGTCGCCACCGCGATCGGCCTGTTTGCCGCAATCCCGGCCGTGGTCGCCTACAACCGCTTTGCACACGACATCGACCGCCTCGGCATCCGCTTCGAGAGCTTCATGGAGGAGTTCTCCAACATCCTGCAGCGCAACCTGCGCTGAGCGGACGGAGAGCGACCGATGCGCCAACGCCGTCTCATGAACCAGATCAACGTCGTCCCCTACATCGACGTCATGCTGGTGCTGCTGGTGATCTTCATGGTCACCGCGCCGATGATCCAGACCGGCTCCATCGAAGTCCCTTCTGCTGGCCAGGTATCCGCACCGCCGACCGAGGCGATGGTGATCCAGGTGGATGAGAAGGGTGTGTACTCGATCATCCGCAAGACGGGCGCGCAGCCCGAGACGATCTCCGCAACCGCCTTGCAGACTACGCTCGCCGACATCGTCGCCGCCAATGCCGAGCAGACCTTCCTCGTCGCTGCGCATCGGAGCCTGAACTACCAGCAGGTCATCGACGTGCTCGAAACGGCCCGTTTGGCCGGCATCCGCAAGATCAGCCTGCAAACCCAGGCCGGTGGCAGCAGCCGATGAGGGCCAACGCAGTGCCTGCGCAGGCCGACGCACGCCGCGAGCAGCGGGATCCGCCGGGGAAGTGGGCTGCACTGGGCCTGACCCTTGCGGTCCATCTGGCCCTTGCGCTGTTTCTGTTCTTCGGTGTGCGCTGGCAGAGCGCACCACCGGCCGCGCTCGAAGTCGGTCTGACCGGCGCGCCCGCACACACGGCAGCCCCCACTGTACGTCCCGCGCCCGCGCCGACACCCAAGCCGCAGCCGGCACCTGCCCCCAGACCCGAGCCCACCCCCGAACCCAAACCCACCCCCGAACCCAAACCCGAGCCGCCTAAACCCGAGCCTCCGAAACCAGCGCCCAAGCCCGAGCCCAAACCAGAGATCGCAACGAAGGCACCCGAAAAGGAACCCGAGCCGCCCAAGCCAGCCCACAAGCCCGAGCCCAAACCGAAGCCAAAGCCCGAACCCAAGCCCGAGCCCGAGCCCAAACCGAAGCCAAAGCCTGAGCCAAAGCCCAAACCCGAACCGAAGCCACTGCCCAAACCCGCTCCTGACCCGACCGCGCAGCGCCTGGAGCAGGAACTCCAGCGTGCCGAGCAGGCACGCCTGGCCAGCCTGATGGCACAGGAGGGCGCGCGCGTTGCAGCACAGGGCCCGGCAGGACAGGGCGCGCCCGGCGGCGATATCGACAAGTACCGCGCCGCCGTTGCAGCCAAGGTGCGCGGCAACTTGCTGCGCCCACCCGGCCTCAGCGGCAACCCGGAAGCGGTTTTCGAGGTCGATCAGTTGCCGAGCGGCGAAGTGCTGAACGTGCGCCTCAAGCGCAGTTCGGGCATTGCGGCGCTCGACGAGGCGATCGAGCGCGCAATCCGGCGCTCAAGCCCCTTGCCACTACCTGAGAACCGCAGCCAGTTCCAGCGCACCCTCGAACTGAAATTCCGTCCGCTGGCCGAAGATTGAGCCCGCCATGTCTATAATTCGCGGCTGGAGCAAGAACCCATGATCAGAACCTTCAACGCCTTCCGACTCTTCGTCCTGACCCTGCTTGCCAGCCTCGCGCTTGGCGCCCAGGCGCAGCTATCGATCGAAATCACCGGTACCGGGGCCTCCCGCTTTCCGGTCATCATCCCGATCTTCGAGAACGAAGGCCGCCTGCCGCAAAGTGTCACCGACGTGGTGCGCGCCGACCTCGAGCGCAGCGGCCTGTTCGCACTGATCGACACTGGCCCGCTGCCGATGCCCGAATCGGTGCTGCCCGACCTCGCCGCCGTGCGCAGCCGCGGCGCCGACGCCGTGCTCACCGGCAGCCTGATTCCGCTCAGCGACGGCCGCTACGAGGTACGCTTCCGCCTCTTCGACGCTCAGAAGCAGCAGGAACTGGGCGCCATGGCGCTGCCCATGAGTCCGGCACAGAATCGACTCGTCGGCCACCGCATCGCCGACTTCGTGTACGAGAAGCTCACCGGGCTGCCGGGCTATTTCGCCACCCGCATCGCCTACGTGATCAAGTCCGGCCCCAACTTCGAACTCCAGGTCGCCGACGCCGATGGCATGAACCCCGCCACCGCCCTGCGCTCGCGCGAGCCCATCATCTCGCCCGCGTGGTCGCCGGACGGACAGCGCCTCGCGTACGTGTCCTTCGAGCAGAAGAAGCCCATCGTCTACGTGCACACGCTCGCCACAGGGCAACGCCGCGTGGTCGCCAACTTCAAGGGCTCGAACTCTGCACCCGCCTGGTCGCCCGACGGCAGCCAGCTGGCGGTGGTGCTGACCAAGGACGGGCTATCCCAGCTCTATGTAGTGGGCGCCGACGGCTCGGGCGTGCGCCGGCTCGCGCAATCCTCCGGCATCGACACCGAGCCGTTCTGGGGCGCGGACGGCAACATCTACTTCACCTCGGATCGCGGTGGCAGCCCGCAGATCTACCGCATTCCTGCCAGCGGCGGCAGCGCCCAGCGGGTGACCTTCGAAGGCAATTACAACGTCTCGCCGCGGCTCTCGTTCGACGGCAAGCTGCTCGCCTTCATCACCCGCAATGCCGGCCGCTTCCAGGTGGCCGTGCAGGATCTCGCCACCCGGCAGACCACCATCCTCACCGATTCGGCACGCGACGAATCGCCCAGCTTCGCCCCCAGCGGCCGCATGATCCTTTACGCCACCGACAGTGGCGGGCGAGGCGTGCTGTCCGCGGTGTCGACCGACGGGCGCATCCGGCAGCGGCTTACGGTGCAGGCCGCCGATGTCCGCGAACCCGCCTGGGGTCCGAGGATCCGGTAATCCAAGAAGCGGCAGCCAAGCCGCAAAACTCTCTGCTGTCCATAATTCACGTACTGGAGCATCACCCATGAAGAAACTCATCCTCCCCGCCCTGCTGGCCATGACGCTCGCGGCCTGCTCGAGCACGGGCCCCGAAACCTCCGGCGCCTCGGTCGAAGACCGTTCCGGCGTGGCCACCGTCGACGCGTCCAGCCTGAGCGGCAGCGGCATCGCAGCGCTGACCGACCCGAACAACATCCTGTCCAAGCGCAGCGTGTTCTTCGACTTCGACAGCTTCGTCATCAAGCCCGAGGCACGTCCGCTGATCGAAGCCCATGCCCGCTTCCTCGTCCAGAACCCGCAGATGCGCATGCTCGTCCAGGGCAATACCGACGAGCGCGGCAGCCGTGAGTACAACCTCGCGCTGGGTCAGAAGCGTGCTGACGTCGTCAAGCAGGCTCTGCTGCTGCTGGGCGCGCAGGAATCGCAGATCGAGTCCGTGAGCCTGGGTGAAGAGAAGCCCCGTTGCGATGATCGCACCGAGAACTGCTACGCCGAGAACCGCCGCGGCGACATGCTGTACTCGGGCGAGTTCTAAGAGAGTCCCGACATGAAACGCCTTCTGCCGCTTGCCGTCTTTCTCGCCCTGAGCCCGGCGGGCCCGGCCCATGCCCAGCTTTTCGGGGGGGATACCGAGGCACGCAACCAGATCATCCAGCTGCGCCAGGATGTCCAGGGCCAGCTTGAGACTACGAGCCGCGGCCAGCTCGAACTCGCCATGCAGAACGAACAGCTGCGAGCCGAGGTGGCCCGCCTGCGTGGCCAGATCGAGTTGCTGATGAACGAAGTGGAAACGCTCAAACAGCGGCAGAAGGATTTCTATGTGGACCTCGACGCACGCCTGCGTCACCTGGAAGGCGGCGGCACGGGCACAGCCCCTGCGCCCGGCGTGGCCGCCGACCCGGCCCAGGAGTCGGCCGAGTACCAGGGCGCACTGAATCTGCTCAAGGACGGCAAGCACAAGGAGGCGCTCGCCGCTTTCCAGGCCTTCACTGAGCGCTACCCGAGCGGCGACTTCACTGCAGGCGCCCATTTCTGGGCGGGGAACGCTGCCCTGCAGGCCCGTGACGTGGCAAGCGCCACCCGTCACTTCAAGACCGTGATCGAAAAATGGCCTAACGACAATGTCGCACCCGACGCAATGCTGGGCCTGGCCAACAGCCAGCAGGCCATGGGTGACGCCACCAGCGCGCGCAACACACTGAAGTCGCTGACCGAACGCTATCCGCAGAGCAACGCTGCTCAAGTGGCGCGCCAGCGGCTCGGCACATCCTGAGTCCATGCCGGAGAGGGATTTGGGCGCGGCTGCAGCCGTTCGCCTGCGCATCACCGAGATATTCGCCTCCGTACAGGGAGAGTCGTCCAGCGTCGGACTGCCCACAGTCTTCGTGCGTCTGACGGGCTGCCCCCTACGCTGTACCTGGTGCGACACCGCGTATGCCTTCAGCGGCGGCGCGACGCTCGCCCTCGAGGACATCCTCGCCCAGGTTGCCGGACACGGTCTGCGCCATGTCTGTGTCACCGGCGGCGAGCCGCTCGCGCAAAAAGGCTGCCTGCCCCTGTTGAGCGCGCTGTGCGACGCCGGCTACGCCGTCTCGCTCGAAACCAGTGGTGCGCTGGACATCGGCGCGGTTGACCCGCGCGTAGCTCGGATCATGGACCTCAAAGCACCAGGCTCCGGCGAGGTCGCGAAGAATCGCTACGAGAACATTCCCCTGCTGCGGGCGGGCGATGAGGTCAAGATCGTGCTCGCCGACGCCGAGGACTACGCCTGGGCGCGGCAGATGATCAACGAGCATGCGCTCGACCGTCGCTGCGAAGTGTTGCTTTCTCCGGTCGCAGGCGCCATCGAGCCCGCCACGCTGGCCGAATGGCTGGTCCGCGACCGCCTGCCGGCACGCTTCCAGCTTCAACTGCACAAAGTGCTCTGGAACGACGCCCGGGGCCGCTGAGCCCCGGGCACTGCACGGGGCGCACCCGGCTGCGCTCCACTGATGGAAAAATACCGTATGAAAGCGCCTCCTCCTGCCTCCGCACCGCGCGCCGTCGTGCTGCTTTCCGGCGGGCTCGACTCCGCCACCTGCCTTGCGATCGCGCATGACATGGGCTTCGAGGCCCACGCCCTCTCGGTCGCTTACGGCCAGCGGCATACCGCAGAGCTTCAGGCCGCAGGGCGAGTCGCCGCAGCCCTTGGTGCCCGCGAACACCGGGTGGCCAGTGTTAACCTGGGGCAGTTCGGCGGCTCCGCGCTGACCGACCCGAACATCGCAGTGCCAACCAGCGAACCCGGCGCGGGCATCCCGGTCACCTACGTCCCGGCGCGCAACACCGTGATGCTTTCCATCGCCCTCGCCTGGGCGGAAGTGCTCGGCGCCAGCGACATCTTCATCGGCGTCAACGCCATCGACTACTCCGGCTACCCGGACTGCAGGCCCGAGTTCATCCGCGCCTTCGAGACAATGGCGAGGCTTGCCACCAAGGCCGGCGTCGAAGGCCGTCCCCTGCGCATCCATGCCCCGCTGATCGAGCTCAGCAAAGCGGACATCATCCGTCGCGGCGCGGCCCTTGGGGTCGACTACGGCATCACGGTCACCTGTTACCAGGCGGACGAGGACGGTCGCGCCTGTAGGCGCTGCGAGGCCTGCCGGCTGCGCGCCGCAGGCTTCGCCACAGCCGGCGTTCCCGATCCGACCCGCTACCAGCCACAAACCGCATGACAAGGACGGCGGGCTGATTCGCGTTTAGAATCGTTCCACCACTCCCGGACAAGCACGCACGCCGGTACTCGGCCTGGAACCCCCAACATCATGGAAGAACCCCTGGTCTCCGCCACGACCATCGTCTGGCTCGCTTTCGCCATCGGCGCCGTGTTCGGTTATGCAGGCAGCCGCAGCAACTTCTGCACCATGGGCGCGGTGTCCGACATCGTGAACATGGGTGACTGGAACCGCATGCGCATGTGGGCGCTGGCAGTCGCCGTCGCCATCCTGGGCACCGGCGCCCTGCAGGCGCTCGGCCTGTTCGATGCTTCGAAATCCATCTATACCTCCAGTCGCCTGATCTGGCTGTCGCATCTGGTGGGCGGTGCGTGTTTCGGCATCGGCATGACCCTCGCCTCCGGCTGTGGCAGCAAGACCCTGATCCGCATCGGCGGCGGCAACCTGAAGTCGATCGTGGTCTTCGTATTCGTGGCGATCGGAGCATCCATGACCTTGCGCGGCTTGTTCGGGGTGTGGCGGGTGAACTACCTCGACGCGGTTTCGATCCAGTTGCCCCACGGCCAGGACCTTCCCGCTTTCGTCGCAGCGGCAGGCATGGATCCATCCGCGGCGCTGCTGCTGTGCATGGCAGCACTCGGCGGCGGGCTCGCGCTGTGGTCGCTAGCGAGCCGCGAGGCGTGGCGTGGCGACGTCCTGCTGGGCGGCCTCGTCGTCGGCGCCACGGTCATCGCCGGATGGTATGTGAGCGGGCACATCGGTTACATCGCCGAACACCCGGAAACGCTTGAGGAAGCCTTCATCGCCACCAACAGTGGGCGTGCCGAGTCCCTCACCTTCGTTGGCCCTTACGCCTACATCCTCGAACTCCTGCAGATGTGGAGCGACACCAGCAGGGTCGTGACCTTCGGCATCGCCAGCGCGCTCGGCGTCATCGCGGGCTCGGCAGTGCATGCACTGAGCAGCCGGGGCTTCCGCATCGAGAGTTTTCGCGACGCAGGAGATCTCGTGCGCCACATGGGCGGAGGCCTCCTGATGGGCTTCGGTGGCGTCACCGCCCTAGGGTGCACGATTGGCCAGGGCGTCACCGGCCTGTCCACGCTCGCACTCGGCGCCCTGCTCAGCACCGCGGCGATCATTGCAGGTTCGGCCGCAACGCTCAAACTCCAGTACTGGCTGCTGATGCGCGATGCCGATGCCTGACCGGGATGCCAGAGAGGGCGGGTAGCCCCTTCACGACGGCCCGCCATCATGCGGAAAAACCGACAGAAAATTTGACACGCCATGCTGGCCGCAACTATAATTCGCGCTCGTTTTTCGGGTCGTTAGCTCAGTTGGTAGAGCAGCGGACTTTTAATCCGTTGGTCGCTGGTTCGAGCCCAGCACGGCCTACCATCAAAAACGAAGCAGACAGGGCCTTGGTCAACCAAGGCTCTTTTTGTTTGTACGGCGCGCACCATCCGTGCACTGTCAAGGCCCACCGCGGAGAGCTTTCATGCCCTCCGCGCCACGATCGTCCGCTCAGGCGTATTCCCGGCGCGTGGCGACACCCTCGTCAAACGCGGCCTCGTCGGGCCGAAAGATCCTGTAGCAGTTCCGCCCAGCGGTTTTCGCATCGTACATGGCGCGATCCGCCTGCCGTAGCAGCTGATCCGCCTCGATCTCTCCATCCTGCGGAAAATAGCTCACGCCGACACTGCCCGACACTTGCAGCGTGCGCCCCTCGATGCTGACCGGCTCCGCAATCGCGGCAAGCAGGCGCTCGATGACGGCCACGCCCTGGTGCCTGGGCTCCACGCCCGACAGTACCGCGACGAATTCATCCCCGCCTAGCCTGGCGACGGTATCCCCATCACGCAATACCTCACGCAGCCTGCCCGCCACCTCGACCAGCAGGCGATCCCCCACCGCATGGCCGTAGGTGTCGTTGGCGGCCTTGAATCCATCCAGATCGATGTATGCCACTGCGATCCTGTGCCCGTCACGGCGCGCACGCCGCATGTCCTGACGCAGCCTGTCCGCCAGCAAGGCGCGGTTCGGCAACCCGGTCAGCGCGTCGTGGTAAGCAATGTGATGCAGGGCAGCCTGCGCCTCCACCAATGCGGCAACTGACTGCGCAAGCTGGCGGTTGCGGCGTGCCACCATCAGGAACAGCACCACCACGAGCCCCGCCGCGACACCCAGCGCAACAATGAACGCCGCATATCTGCTCCATACGTCCCGCCACAAGAAGGGCGGCGCCGCATCGAAGGGCGGCAGACGCAGCGTGCGCGCCAGGGTTTCCACGGGCAGATAGTCGAGCGGCGGCGAAAAGCCGCCGATGTAGGCTGCACGTGCGGCCGGGTGCGAAGCCTCAAGGCTGAGCAACGCGGCCGATATGCGCCGGACCATCGCGCCCTCCACATGCGGCAGCGCAACGAAAGGCCATTCCGGATATAGCCGGGTCGACACCGCATACGGGTAACCCGCCAGCCGCTGGCGATGGATCACCTGCAGGCGGGCGGGGTCGAGGCGCCCCTCCGCGGCGAGACTTTCCAGGATGCCGGTACGGACGAATCCCACATCGGCGCGCCCTTCCAGCACCGCCTCGACGACGGCATCGTGACGCCCGACTTCGAGAAAATCGACATCTTCTGGCACCCGTACGCCAGCCTGGATGAGTTCGAATACCTGGGCCTGGTAGCCGCCCATGAAGCGCGGACCGGAGATCGCGATTCGCCGCCCCCTCAGATCCTGAAGCCGCACGAGATCCGTGCGCTCCGCTCTGGTGATGATGACGCCACCAAGCGTGCTCACCATACTGCCGTCCTGCGCGGAAATCACGGTCGCCAGTGCACCGGACAGGCTGCTATGCACGCGCAGCAACAAGTAGTGCGTCGGGTTCGTCATGACCAGATCGATCCGGTGCGTCGCCACGGCCTCCTCGAGCTCGCTCTGCTCCAGCACCTCCAGCCTCACCCGCACGCCACCGAGTTTGGTGGAAAGGTAATCAGCAAGGGGCTGGTACCGCTCGATCATCACCGGCTTCGGACGGAACGCGAAGACCCCCAGCACCAGCTCCTGCGCCGCCTGCGCCGGCAGAGCTACAAGCAGGAGCAGCGCGAGCAGGGCGCGCTTCGCCAACGCGATCACAGGGACACCCGGTTGCGCGGAAGGAAGTCCGGATCGACAAGCCGATCGAGACGGTCATCGGACGTAAGACGACCGGCACCGCGCATCAGCCCCGCCAGCTCACGCGCGGCCGGAACGATGCTACGCGCCCCCGCGGGATCGAGATAGGCGCGGTTCCCCAATACGTCCGGTAGGCTCAGCCCGGCGAAACTGCGCTCGGTCTCCTCGAAACCAAGGCCCCGCCAGGCACCGATCCGACGCAGCGCGTCCTCACGGTTCACGCGCATGTGTGCGAGCGCACGAAAATGTGCCGCCAACAGGGCATCAAGTACTTTCTTCTGCCCACTCAGACGATCGCTCCGCACCGCGAGCACGTCGAAGATGAGGCCTGGAAACTGCCGACTGTCGAAGATACGCCGTCCGCCCTCACGTTCGAGCAGGGAAAGCGCGGGCTCGTAGGCAATCGCGACGTCCATCTCGCCCGCACGCCACGCATCGAGTTGCCGGTCCGGGGGAATGTCGATCAGGGTGACGTCGACCTCCCGCAACCCGGCGGCCTGCAGGAGCCTGTGCAGCACGAACTCCCCTACCGCACCACGCTCCAGCGCCACCCGGCGCCCGCGAACCTGTGCCGGAGACTCGATTTCCGCGCGCACCATCACCGCATCGGCACCCACCGAGTGGTTGAACACCAGCACGACGCTGGCGTGCACCCCCTGATCCCGCACGACCAGCACCTCGTCGAGCGTCAACGCTGCGGCATCGACCTCCCCTGCGACCATAGCCGCGATCGAATCGCCGGCATTACGCCCCGCCCGCAAGTCGACAGCAGCCGGCAGCCAGCCGAACTCCCGCGCGAGATAGAGTGGCTCATAACCGGGCCACGGATGAATCCCGACGCGAAACGCTCCCTGTTTGCGACACGCTGTCGCAAAGGGCGGGACGGCAATCGAGGCGGCAAGGAGGGACAGGAAACGACGGCGCAGCATGAGCCGTGAGCATATCCCACCCTCGTAACGCGTGCGCCACCACCATGGGGCTGCAGTGTGATCCGCGCCACGCATGGACTTCAGAACAAGAAAAAGGTATTATCATGGGGTTCGATTTCAATCAATTTTTTCAATCGACTCACGGCATTGCCACGCTCAAGGCAGTGTCCAGAGCGCACCGCGGCGACGATTCGAAGCGCGTAAGCGCTCCGCCTCCAGAATCGCCGAACCAGAATGCGTTTTCTGCCGGCGCAGGTCTTCAAGGCGCCCGAAATCGACAGAAACCGCCTTGAAAACCAGGCCGATGCAGCCTAGCCGCTGCACGGAATTCCCCTACCCAAGCCCAGATACGGCAGGCTGACCCCGCAGCATGGAGCGCGGGGGCAGGCGGCGTAAGACAAGGAGCCTCGACATGGCCAAGGAAGAACTCATCGAAATGCACGGATCCGTCACCGAGGTACTGCCCGACGGCCGCTACCGCGTGACCCTCGACAACGGTCACAACCTGATCGCCTACTCGGGCGGCAAGATGCGCAAGCACCACATCCGTATCATCGCGGGCGACAACGTCTCGCTCGAGATGTCCCCCTATGATCTGAGCAAGGGGCGCATCACGTTCCGCCACCTGCCCGGCCGTCCTGCAGGCGCCACCGCAGCACCTCAGCGCCGTCGCTGAACACCCCGTCCGCCCGCTGCGCCCTGAGGGCGCATGCGCGGCGGCGGCCCGGCTCACCGCACCCGCGGAGTGCTTGCCTTTGGTCGGCTCGCATGCTTCACTTTTGGAGTGATTCTAAAAGTGAAGCCATAGGAGACATCGACCATGCCCCATCGCCCCCACCTCGACAAGCAGGCCGATTTCGACGCCCTGCTGCCTTCTGCCCGGCTCGACCGGCGCGGCTTTGTCACCACGCTCGCGGCTGCCGGTTTCGCGCTTGCCGTGCAGCCGGTCCAGGCCAGCACCACGATCCACACCGAGCCTGGGGAGCTGGACACCGGCGACGCCACGATCGAGGTCGAAGGTGGCGCTCTCCCCGTCTACTACGCCCGCCCCGCGAGCACCACGCCTCAACCAGTGGTTCTCGTGGTTCAGGAGATCTTTGGCGTACACGAGCACATCCGCGACGTCTGTCGCCGTCTCGCGCACGAGGGCTACCTGGCCGTAGCCCCCGAGTTGTTCTTCCGCCAGGGCGACCCGCGCAGCATCGAAAGCGTGGGCGAGATCCTGCAGAAGATCGTCTCGCAGGTGCCCGATGCGCAGGTCATGAATGACCTCGATGCGTGTGCGAGCTGGGCCCGCAACCACGGCGGCAGCCCGGACTGGCTCGGCATCACCGGCTTCTGCTGGGGCGGTCGCATCACCTGGCTGTACGCCGCACACAATCCCGCGCTGAAGGCAGGCGTCGCCTGGTACGGCCGGCTCGATGGCCTGCCCTCGGACAAGAGCCCGCATCACCCGATCGACATTGCCGGCGCCCTGCATGCGCCGGTGCTCGGCCTGTACGGCGGCCAGGACCAGGGGATTCCGCTGGAGGATGTCGACGCGATGCGCGAGGCGCTGGAGCAGGCGGGTGCGCAAAGCACCATCCACGTCTATCCCGATGCGCCGCACGCCTTCCATGCGGACTACCGGCCCAGCTATCGCAAGGCAGAGGCAGAGGATGGCTGGAAGCGGCTGCTGGACTGGTTCGCGAACCAGCGCGGCTGAGCATCGTATAGTGCGCGCCCAGCACGGGCGCGCCTACATGCCCCCTTCACCGGCGCACGTCAGCGCCGCACGCCGTTCGCGCCATGATCCACAACCCGCCGGGACGCAACTGGCTCCAGCTCCCGCAGCAGTCGGGCTGCCACGAGCCCATTCGCCAAGCCGAACACCACGGCCGCGAGCGAGAACACCGGCAACAGATAGAACACGCCATCGTGAGGCACCAGCCATAGCCGCGCCACGATCAGCTGGGCGCCGATATGGGCGAAGGCAGCGAGGATGCTGTGACTGACCGGCCCGAACCAGCGCTGCGGCAGATGCATGGCCAGCCCCAGCACCAGCAGGCTGGCGAGCGCCCCCGCAAGGCTCAGGAAGAATCCCGGCGCCAGGAACTGGCCGAGCAGGAGGCTGCCGGCCAGCACGCGCAGCAGGGACACCCACACCGCCTCGCGCCACCCCCATCGCGCCAGCACCACCAGGGTGACGATGTTGGCAAGACCGGGCTTGACCCCGGGCAGCGGCAAGGGGATCGCCGCCTCCGCGACCGTAAGAACGATGGCCGCCGCCGCATGGCGCGCGATCCTGCGATCCTCAGGCGTAGGCCGGATTTCAATAGTTGAGGGAGTCATACTCCGCCACCCCGCCGGTAAGGCTCAAGCTGACCTCGTTCGGTGCGCAGATCGCCACCGCCCCGGCCTGGGTCAGCCAGCCCTGACGCACACAATATTGCCTGGGCCCCGGGTCCGACGCGACGCGCGCACGGCCTGGCCGGATCTCGATCAACGTCACGCCAAGCGGCCCGGGCACCTCGATGAATCGCTCGCGGCCCAGGTCGACCCTGGCCACCACCTTGCCACCCGCACGGACCACCGCCCCGTCGGGCGCACCGCCGCGCCACAGGCTCAGCAGAGCGTAAGCGCACACGAACAGCCCCGCCAGCGCTACAAGCACATCCCCTGGGCGAAGCAGGTCGCGCCATGAACTCAGGAAGCGCTTCACGTGTCGCTACCGTTCTCCGGTGCATGCACGCGCGCCGCGGCACGATCCGCTGCACGCCTCGCCGCAGAGCGGTGGCGGACGATCACGTCGAGTTGGTCGCGAAAACGCACCGCGAGCCACTCGGCTATATACACCGAGCGATGCTGCCCGCCAGTGCAGCCGATCGCCACGGTGAGGTAGCTGCGGTTGTCCCGCAGGTAGGCGGGCAACCAGCCCGCAAGAAAATCATGGATGTCCTGGCACATGCGCCCGACCTCGGGCACACGCTGCAGAAAATCGACCACCGGCTGGTCGCGCCCGGTCAGCGGGCGCAGCTTGGGGTCGTAGTGTGGATTGGGCAGGCAGCGCACATCGAACACGAGGTCGGCATCGAGTGGGATGCCGTACTTGAAGCCGAAGGACTCGAACATCAGGGTCATGCCCTGCGCCGCAGACATCTGGATGAAATCCTTCACCCAGGCGCGCAGCGTGTTCGGGTGCATGTCGCTGGTGTCGATTCTGTGGCCAAGCTCGGCGATGCACTCAAGGGCGTCGCGCTCGTGGTGAATCGCCTCTTCAACGCTCGTCCCCCCGGTCGCGAGCGGGTGACGCCGCCGAGTCTCGGAGAAACGCGCGATCAGCGTGTCGTCACGCGCATCGAGAAAGATGAAGCGCAGGTCGCGCACCTCCGCACGCAAGGCCTCGACGACCTTGGGCAGGGCCTCGATGCTTGCGCCGGAACGCATGTCCACCGCCACCGCGATGCGCTCCCAGCCTGCCCCGCGCAGGTGCTCGACCAAGCCGGGCAGCAGAGCGGCGGGAAGGTTGTCCACGACATAGTAGCCCGCGTCCTCAAGCACGTTGAGCGCGATGCTCTTGCCCGAACCCGAAAGCCCGCTGATGAGTACGATCTGCATCGATCCAGGAGAAGAAAAGGCCCGCGGACACTATACCCCAGCGTCGGCGGGCCGTCGTGCATGCGGGCCGCCGCCCGCTCCGATCAGGCGTCCTGCTTGCGCTTCTCGGCGCGTGCTACCCACAGGTCGGCATTCTCGATGCCAAGCGGGCGCGGGTCGAACTGGGGCTCGAGACGCCCCCGTGCCTGCTGTGCCTCGTAGTCCTTGAGCGCGGCGAGCGCAGGCTTCTGCAGCATGATGATGGCGACCAGGTTGAGCCAGGCCATCATGCCCACACCGATGTCGCCAAGCCCCCAGGCCAGGTCGCTGGTTCGCACGCAGCCGTACAGTGCGGAGCCGATCAGCGCCACACGCAACACAAAGATCAGCACCTCGGAGCGCAGGTTGCGTGTCAGGTAGGCCAGGTTGGTCTCAGCGATGTAGTAATAGGCGAGCACCGTGGTGAAGGCGAAGAAGAACAGCGCAACCGCCACGAACACCGCACCGAAGCCGGGGAGCACCTGCTCCATCGCAGCCTGAGTGAAGCCTGTGCCGGCGGTGATGTTGGCCAGCCCGGTGAACACCTGCGTGCCGTCGGCACCCGTCACGTTGTAGGTGCCGGTGATCAGGATCATGAATGCGGTGGCCGAGCACACGAACAAGGTGTCTATGTACACCGAAAATGCCTGCACCAGCCCCTGCGCCGCCGGGTGCGGCACCTCGGCCGCGGAGGCCGCATGCGGACCGGTGCCCTGACCTGCCTCGTTGGAATACACCCCGCGCTTGACACCCCACTGGATGGCCAGACCGATCATCGCACCGAAGCCGGCATCGAGTCCGAACGCCGAGGAAAGAATCAGGTTGATGACCTCGGGCACCTTCTCCACGTTGAGCGCCACCACCACGGCCGCCGCCAGGACATAGCCCAGCGCCATGAAGGGCACGACGACCTGCGTGACCTGCGCAATGCGGCGCACGCCCCCGAAGATGATCAGCCCCAGCAGGATCACGATGATCGTGCCGGTCACCGCCGGCGCCACACCGAAAGCGTTCTGCATGCTGGCGGCAATGCTGTTGGTCTGAATGCCGGGCAGCAGCACGCCGCAGGCGATCATGGTCGCGACCGCGAACACGATCGCATAGGTACGCCAACCCAGGCCCTTCTCGATGAAGTAGGCGGGGCCACCACGATACTGGCCGTGATGCTCGACCTTGTAGATCTGACCGAGCGCGGATTCGATGTATGCCGTGGCAGCACCGAGGAAGGCCACCATCCACATCCAGAAGATGGCGCCCGGACCGCCGAAGCCGATCGCGGTGGCGACACCCGCGATGTTGCCCGTTCCGACCCGGCCCGAAAGCGCGATGGTCAACGCCTGAAAGGACGAAACCCCCGCGTCCGAACTCGTGCCGCGGAACATTGCACGCACCATTTCGCCGAAATGGCGCACCTGCATGAAGCGGGTGCGGATCGAGAAATAGAGGCCCACCAGCAGGCAAAGATAGACGAGCGCAGGACTCCACACCCAGCCGTTGATCCAGTCTACGGTCTCTTGCATGACAACACTTCCGGGAAATTTAAGGGCTCGATTGTATCCGCTTGTTGCAGATCAATGAAAATCTACGCCTAGTGGAAAACCCGCATCAGGCTGCGAGGAGCAGCCCGCCCTCCCGGCGTGCCACGCCTGCACGCTCAAGCTCACCGACCACCCATGTCGCCAACGCATCGTAGTCCAGCCCCAGGAATCGGGCATTCGCAACGCGGTAGAGCGGCGTCTGCGCCAGATGGACGGGCAAGTCTTCGAGCCGCATGCTGCGGACTTCGAGCAGCTTGAAGGTAATGCAGGCGCGGATCGCGTTGCGCGCCATACGCGCACCGTCCGCCTCGAATGCACGGATGCGCGCGAAGGCCCGCTCGAGCGCGTCGTCGAACTCCGAGAAGGGCGCGCCATGCCCCGGGATCACCACATCGACCGAAAGCCGACCGATCGCCTCCAGCGTACCCCTTGCCTGCGTCAAGGCATCGTCGCTGCCCATCACCTCGGCGAAAAGGATGCCGAAACCATCGCGCCACAGCGCATCACCCGAGATCAGAATGCGGCGATCCGGGTTGTAGTAGGCGAGCGCATCCATGTCGTGGCCGGGAACGGCCAGTGCCTCCCACTCGAGCTCTCCGGCCAGAAAGCGCGCGCCCGCGCCAAGGGTCGCATCAAAACGGAACCGCTCCCCGGACTGAGCCCCGATCGAAAGCAGCAGCGCGTCCTCGTCCCACTCGGCCACGGCGCGGGCCATGCCCTCGGGAACGGTGATCGCACACCCGAACGCACGCTTCAGGCTGGCGTTACCGCCGATGTGATCGGAGTGCGAGTGCGTGTTGATCAGGCGCGCGAGCCTGCGTCCATCCAGCGCCCCAGCCACCAACTGCACGGTCTGCGCAGCATGGGTCAGGTACCCGGAGTCGACCAGGGTCGCCTCGTCACCATCGAACAGCAGGACGTTGTTGGCCGAAAGCCAGCCGCGCTCAAAGACCTGCAGCGTCGAAGGCAGGCGGGCCGAGGCACTCAATCGCTGCCCTCCCCGACCTGCGCGGCGACATTGGGCGGCAGCGCCACAGGCTGGTCGGTCGCGGGCTGCAAGGCTTCGGGCGGCGCTGCGACCGGCACGCCATTGATCTCGTCCGCGGTGCGACCGCAGCCCAGGCACACGCCCGAATCCCAGTCGATCATGCACACGCCGACACAGAGCGCGTCGCCGCTCATGCGCGCGACTCCGCAGGGCTGGCCTCTGCGAGCCATTCGCGGCGCTCGGCGACAGCGGACAGGATGGCGCGGCGGTCGTCGTCGCTGGTCCGGCTCCAGCGCGTGATCTCGTCGATCGTGCGCTGGCAGCCTTCGCACCAGCCGGTATCGGGACTCATGCGGCAGACGTTGGTGCAGGGGGACGGAATGCTCATGAACAGTCTCTGTTGGTTATGGGGGCGCGTCCTTGCGCGCCGCCTCATTGATCTGCGGCTCAATTATGAACGACTCGCGCCCCGCCCGGCCGATCTGCACCCACGCCACGCGGGGTGCAGGCAAGGGCTGCCCCAAAGCCGGGACGCCTAGCCGCAGGCTGCCTTCGCGCGCTTCGCGAGCACCGCACGCGCCACGCGCGAGGCGGGCTCACGGCCGAGTTGGGCGCTGACCCACGCCGCGGTATCCACCAAGGCTTCAATGTCGATGCCAGTGGCGATGCCGAGGCCGTCCAGCATCCAGACCACGTCTTCGGTCGCTGCGTTCCCCGAGGCGCCCGCGGCGTAGGGGCAACCGCCCAGACCACCGACCGAGGCGTCGAACACCGCCACGCCCAGTTCCAGCGACGCATACACGTTGGCCACCGCCATGCCGTAAGTGTCGTGGTAGTGGCCGGCGAGCCTGTCCACCGGCACGCGCCTGGCCACCGCCTCGAGCATGCGCTGGATGCTCGCCGGGGTGCCGACGCCGATGGTGTCGCCCAATGACACCTCGTAGCAGCCCATGTCCGTCAGCGTCGCCGCCACCTCCGCCACTGCCTGCGGCGCCACCGCGCCCTCGTAGGGGCAGCCGACCACGCAGGAGACATAGCCGCGCACCTTCACGCCCGCCGCCTGCGCCGCCTCGGTGACGGGGCGGAAGCGCTCGAGCGACTCGGCGATGGAGCAGTTGATGTTCTTCTGGCTGAAGGACTCGGAGGCGGCGCCGAACACCGCGACCTCCCGCGCACCGGCCGCCAGCGCGGCCTCGAAACCCTTCAGGTTGGGCGTCAGCACCGGATAGGCGACGCCGGGCGCGGCAGCGGCGAGCACGCGGGTCAGCACCTCGCTGTTGTCGCCCATCTGTGGCACCCACTTTGGCGACACGAAGGAGGTGGTCTCGATCGCCTTCAGCCCGGCGCGCTCGAGGCGGCGCACGAGCTCGACCTTGGTGTTGGTGGAAACGAGCTGCTTCTCGTTCTGCAGGCCGTCGCGCGGTCCCATCTCGACGATGCGGACGGTGGCGGGCAACTTGGATGTGGTCATGGATGCGTCCTCGATGTCAGGCGGTCTGCGCCTCGTCCAGCCCCAGCTCTTCCTTCATCTTCTGGCGGATCTGGAACTTCTGGATCTTGCCGGTCACGGTCATCGGGAAGCTGTCGACAAAGCGGATGTAGCGCGGAATCTTGTAGTGCGCGATCTGCCCCTGGCAATAGGCACGCACCTCGTCTTCAGACAGGCGCTCGCCCTCGCGCACGATGATCCAGGCGCACAGCTCCTCGCCGAACTTCTGGTCGGGGATGCCCACCACCTGGACGTCGAGCACCTTGGGATGGGCGTAGAGGAACTCCTCGATCTCGCGCGGATAGATGTTCTCGCCACCGCGGATCACCATGTCCTTGATGCGGCCGACGATGTTGCAGTAGCCCTCGTCGTCGATCACCGCGAGGTCGCCCGTATGCATCCAGCCGCCGGCGTCGATCGCCTCCCGGGTCTTGGCTTCGTCGTTCCAGTAGCCGAGCATCACCGAGTAGCCGCGGGTACACAGCTCGCCCGCCTGGCCGCGGGGCACGATGCGGCCCTCGTTGTCGACGATCTTCACTTCCAGATGCGGCTGGACGCGGCCGACCGTCGACACACGGCGATCGATGGGGTCGTCGGTGCCGCTCTGGAAGCTCACCGGCGAGGTCTCGGTCATGCCGTAGGCGATGGTCACCTCGGCCATGTTCATCTTGCCGATCACCCGCTTCATCACCTCGATCGGGCACGGGCTGCCGGCCATGATGCCGGTTCGCAGGCTGGAGAGGTCGAACTCGGCGAAGCGTGGATGGTCGAGCGCGGCGATGAACATCGTCGGCACGCCGTAGAGGCCGGTGCATTTCTCCTGCGCCACCGTCTCCAGCACTGCCAGCGGCTCGAAGGCCTCGGCCGGGTAGACCATGGTGGCGCCGTGGGTCACGCAGCCGAGGTTGCCCATCACCATGCCGAAGCAGTGGTACAGCGGCACCGGGATGCACAGGCGGTCGCCCGGCACCAGCTTGATCGCCTCGCCAACGAAGAAGCCGTTGTTGAGGATGTTGTGGTGCGACAGGGTCGCGCCCTTGGGGTGGCCGGTGGTGCCGGAAGTGAACTGGATGTTGATCGGGTCGTCGAACTGCAGCTTCTCCGACAGCAGGCCGAGCGCGGTCAGCTCTTCCCGCGTCGGCACGCGCAGCAAGTCGTCGAAGTTGAGCATGCCGGGCGACTTGTCCGCACCCATGCGGATCACCATCTCCAGGCTGGGCAGGCGGTGGCTGCGCAGCAGGCCGGGTTCGCAATGGCCGAGCTCGGGCGCGAGGTCGGCCATCATCTCGAGGTAATTGCTGGTCTTGAAGGCCGGCGACAGGATCAGCGCGCGGCAGCCGACCTTGTTGAGCGCGTACTCGAGCTCGGAACGACGGTAGGCGGGGTTGATGTTCACCAGCACGAGGCCCGCCTTGGCGGTGGCGAACTGGGTCAGCGCCCACTCCATGGTGTTCTGCGACCAGATGCCGATGCGCTCACCCGGTTCGAGACCGAGGCGCATCAAGCCGCAGGCGAGGGCGTCAACCTTGCTCTTCAACTGCGCGTAGGTCAGGCGCACGTTCTGGTGGCGCACCACCAGCGCCTCGCGCTCGGCATGGCGGGCGCAGGCCTCGTCGAAGAAGCGGCCGATGGTCTGGCCGATCAGCTGTTTCTCGGATGCGCCGTGGACGTAGCTCTGCGTACTGCTCATCGGTGTGTGTCTCCTCTCCATGCCGGGCGCGCCGGCTCTTGCGGCCGGATCGCGCCCTCGGGTTCAAGCCCCTTTCCGCTTGCTCGGTCGTGACTTTCAGGCTGCTCAGGTAGCGGCTTCGAACTCCACCAGCTCTG
Organism: Thauera sp. AutoDN2; assembly: GCF_051280715.1. NCBI lineage: Bacteria > Pseudomonadati > Pseudomonadota > Betaproteobacteria > Rhodocyclales > Zoogloeaceae > Thauera > Thauera sp. AutoDN2. The sequence goes on from NZ_JBNCAR010000022.1 coordinate 40,081, forward strand.
CGCCGTCGCCCACCTGGTCGCCGACGCCGAAGCGGAAGGCCTTGACCGTGCCGGCGGACGGCGCGGTGATGGTGTGTTCCATCTTCATCGCCTCCAGGATCAGCAGTGGCACGCCCTTCTCCACCTTGGTGCCCTCGGCGGCGACCAGAGCGATGACCTTGCCCGGCATCGGCGCCAGCAGGCCGCCCTCGGCGCCACCGCCCTCACCGCCGTGATGCAGCGGGTCGACCGCGGCGAGTTGCCAGGCGCGGCCCTTGGCGAAGACATGGCGGCGGCCAGCGGCGGCGATCACGGTGGCGTCCATGCGGGTGCCGTCGAGCTCGACGCGCAGCAGGCCGCGCGCGTTCAGTTCGCCGCGCGCCTCGACGCCGCGGCCGTCTACCGTCAGCCGCCAGGCACCGGGCAGGTAGGCGACTTCGACCGCGCGGTCGGTCTCGCCATGGCGGAACAGCAGGGTGCGACGCGCGGTGGCGTTCATGCGCCAGCCATCGCGCGCATGCCAGGGCGAGCGCGCATCGGCCGTGCGCTGGGCGCGCTTGTCGGCCAGGGCCGCCTCGCGCAGCAGCTCGGCGAGCGCGGCAATCTGCAGCACCTCGTCCGGCACGCCTTCCTCGGCGGGGAAAAGGTAAGCCTTCTCGCGTTCGATGAGGCCGGTGTCAAGGTCGGCACCGGAGAATGCCGGGCAGGCGGTCAGGCGCGACAGGAACTCGATGTTGTTGGCGACACCCACCACGCGGTAGTCGGCCAGCGCCTGCAGCATGCGGGCGAGCGCGCGGTCGCGGTTGATGTCCCACACGATCAGCTTGGCGATCATCGGGTCGTAGTGCGGGCTGATCTCGTCACCTTCCTCGACGCCGGTATCGACGCGCACGTGCAGCGATTCAGCGGGCGGCGCCAGGTGCACCAGCTTGCCGGTGGAGGGCAGGAAGCCCTTGGCCGGGTCCTCGGCGTAGATGCGGGCTTCGAGCGCATGGCCGCGGATCTGCAGTTGCTCCTGTTCCAGCGGCAGCTTCTCGCCCGAGGCCACGCGCAACTGCCACTCGACCAGGTCCAGTCCGGTGATCATCTCGGTCACCGGGTGCTCGACCTGCAGGCGGGTGTTCATCTCCATGAAGTAGAAGGAACCGTCCTGCGTGAAGCTCTCACTCGCGATGAACTCGACCGTGCCGGCACCGACGTAACCCACCGCCTTGGCCGCATCGACCGCGGCCTTGCCCATCGCCGCGCGGCGCTCGGGCGTCATGCCGGGCGCGGGCGCCTCTTCCAGCACCTTCTGGTGGCGGCGCTGCACCGAGCAGTCGCGCTCGAACAGGTACACCACGTTGCCGTGGGTATCACCGAAGACCTGGATCTCGATGTGGCGCGGCTTGGTGATGTACTTCTCGACCAGCACGTGGTCGTCGCCGAAGCTGGAGATGGCCTCGCGCTTGCAGGACGCGAGCAGGTCGATGAAATCCTCGGACTTCTCCACCAGGCGCATGCCCTTGCCGCCGCCGCCGGCCGCGGCCTTGATCAGCACCGGGTAGCCGATGGCGTCGGCCTGCTGGTGCAGGTAGGCGGGTTCCTGGTCGTCGCCGTGGTAGCCGGGGGTCAGCGGCACGCCGGCCGCTTCCATCAGCTTCTTGGCCTCGGACTTCGAGCCCATGGCGCGGATCGCCGACACCGGCGGGCCGATGAAGACGATGCCCTCGCGCTCGCAGGCGTGGCAGAAGTCCTCGTTCTCGGACAGGAAGCCATAGCCCGGGTGGATGGCCTGGGCGCCGGTGGCCTTGGCCGCAGCGATGATCTTGTCGATCACCAGGTAGGACTCGCGCGCCGCCGCCGGGCCGATCAGCACCGCCTCGTCGGCCAGGCGCACGTGGCGGGCGTTGGCGTCGGCCTCGGAATACACCGCGACGGTCTTGATGCCCATGCGGCGGGCGGTCTTGATCACCCTGCAGGCAATCTCTCCACGGTTTGCGATCAGGATCTTGTCGAACATGTCGTCTCCAGCTTCTTGTCGGAATTCAGAAAGTTGTCCCTGCGGTCCCTGCAGGCTTCACGGCGCGGGCAGTTCGGGGTGCGCCGGCCGCAAGCGCGGGCGGAACACCCGCCGCAGGAAGCGCCACAGCACCACGATCAGCGCCACCGCCAGCACCACGAACACCACCAGCGCCACCAGGAACCACAGCGGCTCCTGCAGCAGCAGCCACAACCCGCCGGCGAACATCGCGTCCTCGCCGAGCGAGGTGGTGACGTTGCTCACCGGCTCGGGCGAGGTGTTGATCGCCGCCCGCGCCCCCGCCTTTGCGAAGTGCGCGCCCGCCGCCAGCGTGCCGCCGGCCAGCGCCGCCGCCAGCTGCACCGCGCCCGCCTGGTCGCCCATCACCGCGGCCGCCAGCGCCGCGCCGGCCGGGATGCGGATGAAGGTGTGCACCGCGTCCCACAGCGAATCGAACCAGGGCAGCTTGTCGGCGAAGAACTCGGCCAGCAGCATCACCCCGGACACCCCGAGCAGCAGCGGATGCGTCAGCACCTCCAGCCCGCCCGGCAACTGCACGCCGCCGAAGCGCCCCAAGGCACCGAGCACGAACACCAGCGCGTACAGCCGCAGCCCGCTCGCCCAACCCAGACCCGCCGCCAGCGCGGCGAGCGAGGCCATGTCGAGCGGCACACCGCTCCAGTCGAGCAGCGCGGTGAGCTCGGTCGGCCAGCTGCTGAAGGCGTAGGCGTCCATGGCGGTCTCCGCGGATGTTCGTCAGGCTCGGCAGGCCGCGCAGTTCGTGCGCTTGCCGGCCACAGCCCGTCCCCAGCTCAACCCTGCGCGATCCACACCGCGGGGCGCTTGTCGAGGAAGGCGGCCAGGCCCTCCTTGGCCTCGGGCGTCACGCGCAAGCTGGCGATGCGGCGCGCGGTGTCTTCCACCACTGCGTCGCTCACCGGCCGGTTGGCCACCGCGCGAATCAGGTCCTTGGCGGCAGCCTGCGACTTCGGGCCGCCCTGCAGCAGGGCCTCGACCACTTCGCTCACCTTGGCGTCCAGTTCCTCGGTCGCCACCGCTTCGTGCGCCAGCCCCAGCGTCGCCGCGCGCGTGGCATTGATGCGCTCCGCGGTCTGGAAGTAGCGATAGGCCTGGCGCTCGCCGATGGCGCGGATCACATAGGGGCTGATCGCCGACGGGATGATCCCGAACTTGACCTCGGAGGTCGCAAACACCGCCCTGTCCCCCGCGATGCAGATGTCGCAGGCGCTCGCCAGCCCCATGCCGCCACCCAGCGCCGCGCCGTGCACGCGCGCGATGGTCGGCTTGTTCATCTCGGCCAGCGTACGCAGCATGCCGGCGAGCTTCATCGCGTCGGCGAAGTTCTCTGCCTCGCTCGCCTCGCCGGCGGCCTTCATCCAGTTGAGGTCGGCGCCGGCCGAGAAGCTCTTGCCCCGCCCGGCCAGCACCACCGCGCGCACCGAGTCGTCGGCATCGAGTTCGATACAGGCGGTGGTGAGGTCGGCGATCAGTTGCGCGTTGAAGGCGTTGTGCACGTCCGGACGGTTCATCCAGATCGTCGCCACGCCGGCTTCGCGTTGAATTTCAAGCGTTTCGTACATCGTGTCTCCTCGCCTCAAGGGGCGTTTCAGTCCTTTCCGGCTTCGAACCAGTTCTCCAGTCTCAGCCCGTCGAAGCATTCGAAGTCGCGCGTATTGCGCGTGACCAAGGTCAGGTTCCGGGTGGCAGCGATGGCGGCGATCTGGCTATCCGGGTAGGGCTGCGGCCGCCCAAGCCCAAGGAGGCGGGCACGCTCTCTCGCGTGCCAGGTGGCTGCAGTTTCGTCGTACGGCAATATCTGCATGCTGGAGCCGATGACAATGTCACGATAAGCCCGTACCAGCATCTCCCCCCGCCCGACACTCGGGGCGCGCAAGGCGCCACACAGCAACTCGTGCCAAACGACCGACGCAATCGCGCAGTCGTTTCCATCACGCGAAAAGCGACGCACAACCCCGGGATCAACCCGCGGCTTGAGCAATTCGGACAGCACATTGGTATCCAGCAGAAACGACACCCCCATCACGCACGCTCTTGTTTCACATCGGGCCCTTCTGCGTCGTCTGCAACGCCCCCGGCCCAGTCATATTCGGGTCCGCTGAAATCGCAGCGAGGCTCGTAGATCGTCCTGTCGCGCCAGCTGTCGATCTCTTCGTCCGTCCAGTCAGGAAACGCATCCTCGGCAGCGAGCTTCGCTCTCACCTCCTGCACGACATCCCAGAACGACGGGCGCGCGGTCGTCGCGACACGCATGCGCTCGTATTCCTGGACCGCAAGCACCACCGCCACCGGCTTGCCGCGGCGCGTGATCGTGACCGGCTGGCCCGCTTCGGCCTGATGAATCAGCGCAGGCAACTGGTTCTTCGCATCGGCAATCGAGATCATCTGCGCCTCCTTAAATGGCTATCTACATGGCCATTCTAGACCTCGCCTCGCTGCATTACATCCGGAACACGCCGAACTTCGTCGGCTGGATCGGTGCATTGAGTGCGGCCGAAAGCGACAGCCCCAGGATGCGGCGCGACTGCGCCGGATCGACCACGCCGTCGTCCCACATGCGTGCGGTGGCGTAGTAGGGGTGGCCCTGGAACTCGTACTGGTCGCGAATCGGCGCCTTGAAGGCCTCTTCCTCTTCCTTGCTCCAGGCGCCGCCCTTGGCCTCGATGCCGTCGCGGCGCACGGTGGACAGCACGCTCGCAGCCTGCTCGCCGCCCATCACGCTGATGCGCGAATTCGGCCACATCCACAGGAAGCGCGGGCTGTAGGCGCGGCCGCACATGCCGTAGTTGCCGGCGCCGAAGGAGCCGCCGATCAGCATGGTGATCTTGGGCACCTGCACGGTGGCCACGGCGGTCACCATCTTGGCGCCGTCCTTGGCGATGCCGCCATTCTCGTACTTGCGACCGACCATGAAGCCGGTGATGTTCTGCAGGAACAGCAGGGGGATGCCGCGCTGGCCGCACAGTTCGATGAAGTGCGCGCCCTTCTGCGCCGACTCGCCGAACAGGATGCCGTTGTTGGCGACGATGCCCACCGGGTAGCCGTGGAGCTGGGCGAAGCCGCACACCAGCGTCGTGCCGTAGCGCGCCTTGAACTCGTCGAAGCGCGAGCCATCGACCACGCGGGCGATGATCTCGCGCACGTCGAAGGGCTTGCGGGTGTCGGAGGGGATGATGCCGTAGATCTCTTCCGGGTCGTACAGCGGCTCCTCGCCCTGGCCCAGCGCGAGGTTGATCGGTTTGGTCCGGTTGAGGTTGGAGACGATGCGGCGCGCGATGTAGAGCGCGTGGGCGTCGTTCTCGGCCAGATGGTCGGCCACGCCGGAGAGGCGGGTGTGGACATCGCCGCCGCCGAGATCCTCGGCGCTCACCACCTCACCGGTCGCCGCCTTCACCAGCGGCGGACCACCGAGGAAGATCGTGCCCTGGTTCTTGACGATGACGGTCTCGTCCGACATCGCCGGCACGTAGGCGCCACCCGCCGTACACGAGCCCATCACCACCGCAATCTGCGGGATGCCCTTGGCCGACATGTTGGCCTGGTTGAAGAAGATGCGGCCGAAGTGGTCGCGGTCGGGGAAGACTTCGTCCTGCCTGGGCAGGAAGGCGCCACCCGAGTCGACCAGGTAGATGCAGGGCAGGTTGTTCTGCTCGGCGATCTCCTGCGCGCGCAGGTGCTTCTTGACCGTCATCGGGTAATAGGTGCCGCCCTTCACCGTGGCGTCGTTGGCCACGATCATGCATTCGACGCCCTGCACGCGGCCGATGCCGGTGATGACGCCGGCGCTCGGCGCCTCGTCGTCGTACATGCCGTAGGCCGCCATCTGGCCGACCTCGAGGAAGGGCGTACCCGGGTCGAGCAGGTGGCCGACGCGGTCACGCGGCAGCAGCTTACCGCGCGCCGTGTGCTTGGCGCGCGCCGACTCCCCGCCGCCGAGGCTGACCTGCGCCGCCTTGGCGCGCAGGTCCTCGACCTGGGCGCGCAGGCTGGCGGCGTTAGCCTGGAAGTCTTCGCTGCGGGTGTTGATGCTGGACTTGATCACGCTCATCGCAGACGCTCCGCTCAGCGGGTTTCGGAAAACAGTTCGCGGCCGATCAGCATGCGGCGGATCTCGCTGGTGCCGGCGCCGATCTCGTACAGCTTGGCGTCGCGCCACAGGCGGCCCACCGAATACTCGTTGGTATAGCCCACGCCGCCCAGCGCCTGGATCGCCTCGCCCGCCATCCAGGTAGCCTTCTCGGCGGTGTAGAGGATCACGCCGGCGGCGTCCTTGCGCAGCGTGCGCGCGTGGTCGGCTCGGTCGCAGGCCTGACCCACTGCGTAGGCGTAGGCGCGGCAGGCGCTCCAGGTGGAGTACATGTCGGCGATCTTGCCCTGCATGAGCTGGAACTCGCCGATCGGGGTGTCGAACTGCTTGCGCTCGTGCATGTAGGGCACGACCACGTCCATGCACGCGGCCATGATGCCGAGCGGCCCGCCCGACAGCACCGCGCGCTCGTAGTCCAGGCCGCTCATCAGCACCTGCACGCCGCGGCCGATGTTGGCCTCGCCGCCGAGCACGTTCTCCAGCGGCACCTCGACGTCGTCGAAGAACAGCGGATAGGTGTTGGAGCCGCGCATGCCCAGCTTGTCGAGGTGGGTGCCGCAGCTGAAGCCCTTCATGCCCTTCTCGATGATGAAGGCGGTGATGCCCTTGGGGCCGGCATTGACGTCGGTCTTAGCATAGACCACCAGGGTGTCGGCGTCGCCGCCGTTGGTGATCCACATCTTGCTGCCGTTGAGCACGAAATGATCGCCGCTTTTGCCACCAACCCGGTCGGCGCGCAGCTTCATGCTCACGACGTCGGAACCGGCATTGGGCTCGGACATCGCCAGCGCGCCGACGTGGTCACCCGAGATCAGCTTGGGCAGGTACTTCTGCTTCTGCGCCTCGGTGCCGTTGCGGCGGATCTGGTTGATGCACAGGTTGGAGTGCGCGCCGTACGAGAGGCCCACCGAGGCCGAGGCGCGCGAGATTTCTTCCATCGCCACGATGTGGGCGAGGTAGCCCATGTCGGTGCCGCCGTATTCCTCGCTCACCGTCATGCCGTGCACGCCGAGGTCGCCGAGCTTCTTCCACAGGTCGGCGGGGAACTCGTTCACGCGGTCGATCTCGGCTGCGCGCGGGGCGATCTCCGCGGCGCAGAAGGACTGCAGCGTGTCGCGCAGGGCGTCGATGGTCTCGCCGAGGTTGAAGTTCAGGCTGGGCACATTCATGGGGTGTCTCCTTCTCGAGGTTGTCCTGGCGCGATGGGCTCGTAGCGCAAAATCCATTATGGACGGCGCATGCCCGGGGATGGGCGGAGATTAGCGGCACGCAGCGGACGACGAGTGCCATCATGGTTGCAATTCGTGCCACGGCAGCTAGCATTCCGGCACATGAAGATCCTCGCCCCCTCGCCTGCGGAACTCACCCGCGGCCGCGCTGCCACACCGATCGCCTTCATCCGCGCGATCGTCACCGGGTATCGTAACCGGGGCATGGATCCGGCCAGCGCGCTCGCGCAGGCGCAGATCTCAGCCGCCTTGCTGGACGACTCCGCCGCGCGCGTCACCGCCGCGCAGATGGAGCTGCTCTCGGGGGTGGCGATGCAGGCGCTCGATGACGAGGCCCTGGGCTGGTTCTCGCGCCGGCTACCCTGGGGCAGCTACGGCATGCTGTGCCGCGCCTCGCTCACCGCGCCGACGCTGGAAGTAGCCCTCAAGCGCTGGTGCCGGCACCACCGCCTGCTCACAGAAGACATCGTCTTCACACTTACGCAGCGCGGGGGACTCGCCACGATCCGTGTCAGCGAAAACACAGAACTCGGTGAGCTGCGCGAGTTCTGCCTCGTCAGCACGCTGCGCTACCTGCTCGGCTACGCTTGCTGGCTGGTCGACTCGCGCATCGCGCTCACCGAGGCCACCTTCCCCTTCCCGGCCCCGGGCCATGCCGACGCCTACGCCTATCTCTTCGCTGGCCCCGCACGCTTCGCCGCAGAACCCGCATCGATCAGCTTCGACGCACGCTACCTGGCGCTCCCCGTGCGCCGCGACGAGAAGGCGCTGCAGGCCATGCTGCAACGCGCCCTGCCACTGACCGTGCGGCAGTATCGCCGCGACCGCCTGCTGGTGCACAGCGTCGCCCAACTCCTCGCCGCCGCCCCCGCCGCGGCCCACACCGCCGAGGACGTCGCCGCCCAGCTCAATACTTCAGTGCGCACCCTGCACCGGCAGCTGAAGGAAGAAGGCGTGTCCCTGCAGAAGCTGAAGAACGAGGTGCGGCGCGAGCACGCGATCAGGCTGTTGCTGCAGACACGGAAGTCGGTAAAGCAGGTCGCGGCAGCGATCGGCTTCGACAGCGAGAAGAGCTTTGCGCGCGCGTTCCGGGAGTGGACGGGGGTGGCGCCAAGCGTGTACCGGACAGACGCTGGCCCGGCACCCTAGTCCCCGGCGGGGATTGGGTCACCTCGCTGCGCTTCACGAGCACATCGTGCTCCATCACCAACTCCAGCGTCTCCAACACCACGAACGCCCACTTGAAGCCTGCGTTCCAGCCTTGCGCCCCGCCTCGCCGGGGGCGACACTGCCGTGCCAGGCCGGAGACCGGCACGGCCTGGGTCGCACCTTTCTGGATCAACCCGAGACACCACAATGGACCTGCCCGCCCACCAGCTCACCATGACCGTCCTGATGACGCCCGATACCGCAAACTTCTCGGGCAAGGTCCATGGGGGCGCCATCCTCAAGCTGCTCGACCAGGTCGCCTACGCCTGTGCTGCCCGCTATGCCGGCCACTATGTCGTCACACTCAGCGTCGACCAGGTGATGTTCCGCCAGCCCATTCAGGTCGGCGAGCTCGTCACCTTCCTCGCCTCGGTCAACCATACTGGCAACTCCTCGATGGAGGTGGGCATCAAGGTTGTCGCAGAAGACATCCGCGCCAAGGTCGTACGCCATGTGAATAGCTGCTTCTTCACCATGATCGCGGTCGACGATGGAGGCCGGCCAACGAGGGTGCCACCGCTGGAGCCCCGCACGCCGGACGAACGCCGGCGCTTCCGCGAAGCCGAGGTGCGCCGCGCGATGCGGCGCGAGATGGAGCGCAAGTTCGCTGAGGTGCGCGGCGGGGAGTAAATCCGAGGGCGCCTGGCAAAGTTCGGCCAGGCGGTTCGGCTGTGCGTCCTGCGGACGCCTGCGCCCGGCGCGCTGCGGCGCGCGAGCCGCGCACCGCCCCAACCCGAGGCGCCCTACATGCCGAGCGACTTCAGGAGCTCGTCGTGATCCTCGCCCTCTTGGGCGCCGTGAACCTTGCCACCGGCTGCACCGTTCGAGTTCTGCTCGAGCAAAGCATCCGGGTCGAGCACCTCATTGGCGTCGAAATCATTGAGCTTGATGAACTCGGTGCGATCGACAGCAAGCTCGAGGTAGAAGATGTTGTGTTCGCCGGTGTAGAAGGTCACTCGCCGCGCCTCAGGGTTGTCGAGCTTGGTGTCGACGCTGAGGATCACCTGCTTGTTGAGGACCAGCATCTTGGGCTGATTCTGCGTGATGTGCGTCTGTAACTCACGACCGACCTTCCCGGTGAAATCGCCGACGATCTGGTTCATCAGTTCGCCCATGACGTTGCTGACTTCATCGGCCGTGTGCGACGCAGCGAGATCACTTTTCGACATCCCCATGCTGAGCAGGTACTTCTGATACAGCTCCATCGCAGCCTGGGCAGAGAAGTTGATGACCACCAGACCGGAGAATCCGCCATCGAACAGCACGAAGCAGCCGATGTCGGGCTTCAGGCAGGTCTTGGAGATGCGCTGGACCATTCCCGAGTAGCGGATTTCGCTCTGCGTCGCGACTGTCAGTACCTTGGCGACCGAGTCGCACAAGCTTTTCAGGAGGTCTTCGGTGCCGAAGACGACGGCGTAGTCTCGAGAGCTACTCATGAGGGGCGTCCTTGTACGCGGTGAGGAGTGGTGCCCTCTCTATAACACACTGCGGCGCCGGTGCGGGCCCGCACCATGCGGCCACCCTGCCTGAAAACAAGGGGCAGCCGCAGGAGCAAGACCCACACAACGCCATGGCTACGGAGCCGGTCAGCCCGCCAGCGCGCGCCCGATCACCAGCTTCTGGATGTCGCTCGCGCCTTCGTAGATCTGGCACACGCGCACGTCACGGTAGATACGCTCGACCGGGAAGTCGGTGACGTAGCCATAGCCGCCGTGCACCTGGATGGCATCCGAGCACACGCGCTCGGCCATCTCGGAGGCAAACAGCTTGGCCATCGAGGCTTCCTTGAGGCACGGCCGGCCGGCGTCCTTCAGGCTGGCGGCGTGCCACACGAGCTGGCGCGCGGCTTCGAGCTGGGTCGCCATGTCGGCGAGGCGGAAGTTCACCGCCTGATGCTCGAAGATCGGCTTGCCGAAGCTCTCGCGCTCCTGCGCATACTTCACCGCCGCTTCCAGCGCGGCGCGGGCCATGCCCAGGCACTGGGCAGCGATGCCAATGCGGCCGGCCTCGAGGTTCGACAGCGCGATCCTGTAGCCCTCGCCTTCCGCACCGATCACCGAGTCAGCCGGGATGCGGCAGTTCTCGAACAGGATCTGGGTGGTGTCGGAAGCCTTCTGGCCCATCTTCTCCTCGATGCGGCCAACCTGATAACCCGGCGCGTTCGCCGGCACCAGGAAGCAGGTGATCCCCTTCTTGCCGGCGGCCTTGTCGGTGACCGCGAACACGATGGCGACATCGGCGTGCTTGCCGGTGGTGATGAACTGCTTGACGCCGTTCAGCACCCACTCGTTACCTTCGCGCACCGCGGAAGTGCGGATGGCCGACGCATCCGAGCCCACGTGCGGCTCGGTGAGGCAGAAGCAGCCGAGCTTCTCGCCACGGGCGAGCGGCTTCAGCCAGGCTTCCTTCTGGGCATCGGTGCCGAAGCGGTTGATGATCCCGCAGGGCAGCGAGTTCTGCACGCTGACGATGGTCGACGTGGCACCGTCGCCAGCCGCGATCTCTTCCAGCGTCAGCACCAGGCTCATGTAGTCCATGCCGGCCCCGCCCCAATCCTCCGGCACCACCATGCCGAGCGCACCGAGTTCGGCAAGCTCGTTCAGCGCCTCGCGCGGGAAGGTGTGGTTGCGGTCCCATTCGGCGGCGAAGGGGGCCAGGCGCTCCTGCGCGAAAGCGCGCATCGAGTCGCGGATGAGTTCCTGTTCCTGGGTCAGAATCATGATGAAACCTCTACTGGAACGGACGCACCGTTCCATTGCTCGTCAATATGCGACACGGCCAAGCCGGCCGCGTCGGGGGTTCGTGAAGCCGCCGAGGACTGTCCGAGCCCGCAGGGCGAGTTCCGCAGGCTGCGGAACGAACCCCCGGCGCGGCTGGCGGTTCAAAGCACAGGCAATCAGCCGCCGCAGCCCACCGAGGCCTCGACCTCGATCGCCATCGCGGTGGCCTCGCCGCCACCGATGCACAGGCTGGCGACACCGCGCTTGAGGCCGCGCTTGCGCAGCGCGCCGATCAGCGAGACCAGGATGCGCGCACCCGAGGCGCCGATCGGATGGCCCAGCGCGCAGGCGCCGCCATTGACGTTAACCTTGTCGTGCGGCAGCTTCATCTCGTGCATCGCCGCCATGGTGACGACCGCGAAAGCCTCGTTGATCTCCCACAGATCGACGTCGTCGGTCGACCAGCCGGCCTTCGCCAGCACCTTCTGCATCGCGCCCACCGGGGCCGTCGTAAACCAGGCCGGCTCCTGCGCATGGGTGGCATGGCCAACGATGGTCGCAACCGCCTTCAGGCCCAGCTTGTCGGCGGTCGACTTGCGCATCAGCACCAGCGCCGCGGCGCCGTCCGAAATCGAGCTCGAGTTGGCCGGCGTGACCGTGCCGTCCTTCTTGAACGCGGGCTTCAGGCCCGGGATCTTGTCGATCTGCGCCTTCAGCGGCTGCTCGTCCTTGTCGACGACGACGTCGCCCTTGCGGCCCGACACAGTGACCGGCACCACTTCCCAGGTGAAGTCGCCGTTGTTGATCGCGGCCTGCGCGCGGGTGGTCGAGGCGATGGCGAACTCGTCCTGCGCCTGGCGGCTGAAGCTGAAGTGGCTGGCGCACTCCTCGGCGAAGGTGCCCATCAGGCGGCCCTTGTTCTCCTTGGAATAGCTGTCTTCAAGACCATCGAGGAACATGTGGTCGAACATCTGGCCGTGACCGAGGCGATAGCCGCCGCGCGCCTTGGGCAGCAGGTAGGGCGCGTTGGACATGGATTCCATGCCGCCGGCGACCATCACCTCGTTGCTGCCTGCCAGGATCAGGTCGTGGGCCAGCATGGTGGCCTTCATGCCCGAACCGCACACCTTGTTGATGGTGGTGCAGCCGGCCGACAGCGGGAGGCCGGCGCCGAGCGCGGCCTGGCGGGCGGGCGCCTGGCCCAGACCGGCGGGCAGCACGCAGCCCATGATGACTTCCTCGACCTGCTCGGGCTTGAGGCCGGCACGCTCGACCGCCGACTGGATGGCGATGGCGCCGAGCTGCGGCGTGGTCAGGCTGGACAGTTCGCCCTGGAAACCGCCCAGCGGGGTGCGGGCGACGGAAACGATGACGACGGGATCGGACATGCAGTTCTCCTGTTGAATGCGTAAGAGGTTGGCGCTCAATCACCGAGCGCTTCGAGGGCCGCGGCATAGCGCGGCAAGAGGTCGTCGGGACGGCTGACGTTGAGTCCCAGGTCATGGATACGGCCATCCTTGAGGCCATAGATCCAGCCATGCACGGTCAGCCGCTGACCGCGCTGCCAGGCGTCCTGCACGACCACGGTCTGCGCGACGTTGGCCACCTGCTCAATGACATTGAGTTCGCACAAGCGATCGTGACGACGCTCGGGCGGCAGCGTTTCAACCGCCTGCAGGTGGCGTACATGCACATCCTGCACATGGCGCAGCCACAGGTCGGTCAGCCCGACCCGAGTACGTTCGAGTGCTGCCTTTACACCACCGCAGCCATAGTGGCCAACCACCATGATGTGCTTCACCTTGAGCACATCGACCGCGTACTGAATCACCGCCAATGCGTTAAGGTCGGTGTGCACGACGACGTTGGCGATGTTGCGGTGGACGAACACCTCGCCCGGCAACAGACCGACAATCTGGTTGGCCGGCACGCGCGAGTCGGAACAACCGATCCACAGGTACTCGGGCGCCTGCAGCTGCGCCAGCTTGCCGAAGAAGCCGGGGTCGACCTGCTGCATCTGGCGCGACCACGCCTGGTTGTAGTCGAAGAGATGGAACAGGTTCTCGTTGTTGACCTCGTCCTCCGACCAGTTCTCCAGGTCGAGGGTCAGGAAGATCGTCCCTTCCACCGGAGAGGGGTAGTAGGCAGGCACTTCCTTGAAGCCAAGCTCACGGTACAGCTTCACCGCGATCCGCATCGCAGGGACGGTATCGAGCAGGATGCGGCGGTAACCGAGCAGGTGCGCCGCCTTGATCGCGGCGAGGGCCAACTTGCGCCCGACGCCCAGGCCGCGAAAGGCTGGATCGACGTAGAGCCGCTTCATCTCGCACACGCCTTCGGAGAAGCGGCGGATGCCCACGCAGCCGGCGGGCTTGCCGTCGACCTCGGCGTAGAACAGACGGCCATCTGCCTCGCCGTAGGCACCGGGCAGGTTGGCGACCTCATCGGCAAAGCCCTGATAGCTCAGATCCACACCGAGCCAGGCCGCGTATTGGCGGAAAAACCCGCGCACATGCCCGAGTTCGGCAGTGTCCGCAGCGGTGAGCACGCAAAGACGCGAAGGCATCGCTCACGCCCCCCTGGAACCAGGATTCAGATACGGGCCTGCGCATCTGCAGACAGGGTACGTCATGCGTCACGCTCCTTGCGGCCGTGCATGGCCATGATCGTCTGCTGCATCACGGCGCACAGGGTCCACTTCTCGTCACGCACCGCGAAAACCTCCGCGTGGGTGATGATCAGGGTGCGTCCGGGCTTGATGACCTCACCCCGCGCAACCAGGCGCTGGCCGTCGGCAGGCGCAACCAGGTTGAGCTTGTACTCTACGGTAAGCACGCTGGTGTCGGGCGGGGTCAGCGTGTTGGCCGCATACCCGGCGGCCGAGTCAGCGATCATGCCAACAACCCCGCCATGAATGAAGCCGTGCTGCTGGGTGATCTCCGCACAATGCGGCAGATGGATTTCGGTGTAGCCCGGTTCGACCACCACCAGTTGTGCGCCGATCAGGGTCATCGCGTGCTGAAGGGCGAAGCTCGACCGGACCCGCTCTGCGTAGGCAGGGTCACGTGGCTGGAATGGCTGCATCTCTGCTCGCATCGTTCGTCTCCTTCTTGTATCGGTATTTTCTTTGTTTTAACGTTTACGTCAACGTAAATCACACTTCACACCAATGGAGCCAACCTGACCCGATCAGGCCGTCCCGACCCGATCGATGCAGCGCGCCAGCTCCGCCTTGGCCGCTGCAGCGCCTTCCGCGTTGTCGCCAAGCAGAGCCTGGCACTGGCGCTCGATCATGTCGATCTCCTCCAGGACCGCTTCGATGTCGCGGCGCTGCTGCTCGAGCGACGCACGCCGCTCGGCCAGCACGCGCAGAAATCGTTCGAGTTGCGGCACGGAATCCTGTACGCCACCGTACATGCCCAGCAACTCGCGGATCTCGGCCAGCGAAAGCCCCAGCCGCTTGCCACGCAAGGTAAGCTTCAGTCGGGTACGATCGGCCTTGGTGTAGACGCGGGCACGCCCGGCCCTGGCTGGTGTGAGCAGCCCCTGGTCTTCGTAAAAGCGGATTGCACGAGGCGTAATGCCGAATTCGCGCGCAAGCTCGGTGATCGTGTAGGTTTGTTCGTTGACCATGCTCGGTCGGCGCAACCCGCAGGCCCATGCGGACAATGCGCTGCAGTGCCTTGTTTTGCTAGCCGATTAAGGAAAAATCGATCCGAAGTTAATCAGATTCCAGTCAATTGGGCAATCGAGCTCCACGACCGGACCGCATCGGCTGCGCCCCAGCACGCCCACTGCGCGCACCATCCCCGACATCGACACAGGACACCCCCATGATCGAGAACACCGGCCCCGCACTCGCCTTTCCCTTCGATACCCTGCCTGCCTCGGGTGAAACCATCCCCGTCGCACCGGGCGTACGCTGGCTGCGCATGCGCCTGCCGTTCGCGCTCGACCACATCAACCTCTGGCTGCTGGACGACGGCGATAGCCTCGCTGTGATCGACTGCGGCTATGCCCTCGACGATACCCGTGCAGCATGGGACGCCGTGCTGGCCGCGGACGGACGACCGGTGCGGCGTGTGGTCGTCACCCACCACCACCCCGACCACATCGGCCTGGCGAGCTGGCTGGCCGCGCGCGACGGCGCCCGCATCGAGATGACCCAGGGCGAGTTTCTGGCCGCGCAAGCGATCTGGCATCAACTGCCCGGCTATTGCGTCACGGACATGCTCGCGCAGTTCGCCAGCCATGGCCTCCGGGATGCGCGGCACGACGCGCTGTCCCGCCGCGGCAATGCCTACCGCCATGGCGCACCCGCGCTGCCTGCGAGCTTTCACCGCCTCTTCGCCGACGACAGCCTGCGCATCGGGGCACACGAATGGCGGGTGATCATCGGCCACGGCCACGCACCCGAACATGCGAGCCTGTATTGCGCCGAGCTCGGCGTGCTCATTTCGGGCGACATGCTGCTGCCGCGCATCTCCACCAACGTCAGCGTCTATGCCGCCACCCCGCATGACGATCCACTGGGCTGGTTCCTCAAGTCATTGAGGGAATTGTGCACCTTGCCGGCCGATACGCTCGTGCTACCATCGCACGGCAAACCATTCAAGGGTATCCAGGCCCGGGTGGAGCAGCTGGCCGCACACCATCGCGAACGCTGCGAGCTTCTGCTGGCCGCCTGCGGCACGCCGAAGACTGCAGCGGAATTGCTATCGACGCTGTTTCCCCGCGAACTGGACACCCATCAGGTCATGTTCGCCATGGGGGAGGCCATTGCCCACCTCAACCATCTCGAGACTCAGGGAGCGCTCTCGAGACGGATCGAAGCGGACGGACTGATTCGTTTCACCCCTAACTTCACTCTTAACCGATAACCCCGCCCCGCCAGCAACAGGAGCCCGTACGAGATGGCTGCACCCACCAACGAGACCCCCAAGTGCGACCTGCCCGACCCGCAGGAAGTCGCCAAGACCTACGCTGAAGTCGCCCGCCGCGCCTCGCACCTGATCAACGAACACGTGCACCGCCAGCTCAAGAAGGGCGTCTCGGCACCGGCCGACGAGCTCGGCATCGCGCAGGCGTTCATGGACATGATGGCCAAGCTGCTGGCCAACCCCTACAAGCTCGCCCAGGCACAGATGAACCTGGTCTGGGACTACTTCTCGCTCTGGCAACAATCGATGATGCGCGTGGCCGGCCTCAACGCCACCCCGATCGCCACGCCCGAGAAAACCGACAAGCGCTTCAAGGACGAGGAATGGGAAGAGCACTTCCTGTTCGACTTCATCAAGCAGTCCTACCTCATCGCCGCACGCCACATCCACGACACCGTCAGCGGTGTCGACGGCCTCGACGAACAGACGCAGAAGAAGGTCACCTTCTACACCCGCCAGTACATCGACGCCCTGTCGCCATCCAACTTCGCGATGACCAACCCCGAGGTCTTCCGCGAGACCGTCAAGAGCCACGGCCAGAATCTGCTCAAGGGTCTCAACAACCTGCTGCGCGACGTCGAGGACGGCGGTGGCAACCTGCGCGTCAGGATGACCGACACCACGGCCTTCGAGCTGGGCAAGAATGTCGCCACCACGCCGGGCAAGGTGGTGTTCCAGACCGAGATGATGCAGCTGCTGCAATACACCCCGAGCACCGAAAAGGCGCTCAAGAAGCCGCTGCTGATCGTTCCGCCCTGGATCAACAAGTTCTACATCCTCGACCTGCGCGAAAAGAATTCATACATCAAGTGGGCTGTCGACCAGGGCCACACGGTGTTCGTGATCTCCTGGGTGAACCCGGACGAGCGCCTGGCCGCGAAGAGCTTCGACGCCTACGTCAAGGAAGGCATCATCGCCGCCCTCGACGCGATCGAGCAGCAAACCGGCGAAAAGGAGGTCAATGCCGCGGGCTATTGCCTGGGCGGCACGCTGCTCGCCACATCGCTCGCCTATCTGGCCGCCAAGCGCCAGAAGCGCATCGCCTCGGCCACCTTCTTCACCACCATGACCGACTTCACCGATCCGGGCGAACTCGGCGTGTTCATCGACGAAGGCCAGGTCACCAGCCTCGAGAAGAAGATGTTCGAGCGCGGCTATCTGGAAGGTTCGGAGATGGCCGGCACCTTCAACATGCTGCGGGCCAACGACCTGATCTGGTCCTTCGTGGTGAACAACTACCTGATGGGCAAGGACCCGTTCCCGTTCGATCTGCTGTACTGGAACTCGGACTCCACCCGCATGCCCGCCACCATGCACAGCTTCTACCTGCGCAAGATGTACATGGAAAACCGCCTCATCGAGCCGGGTGGTATCGAGATCGACGGCACCCCGATCGACCTCGGCAAGATCAAGGTGCCGTGTTACTTCATCTCCACGATCGAAGACCACATCGCCCCCTGGAAGAGCACCTACATGGGTGCCCGTCGCTTCGGCGGCCCGACCCGCTTCGTGCTGGGCGGCTCCGGCCACATCGCCGGCATCGTCAACCCGCCCGCCGCGAACAAGTACGGCTACTGGCTCAACCCCACCGCCAAACTGCCGGAAACAGCTGACGCTTGGCTCGAGGGCAGCCAGCAACATCCGGGGTCGTGGTGGACCGACTGGCAGGCCTGGGTCACTGCGCACGACAACGAGCAGGTCGACGCACGCGACCCCGCCAGCGGAAAGCTGAAGGCGCTAGAGGATGCACCGGGAAGCTTCGTCAAGATTCGCATCGACGCCACGGCCGCAAGCTGAGAATCGCAGCACTGAAGCGGGGAGGGGCAACCCTCCCCGTTTTTCCGTTTACCGGTGCGCATTACCCTGCCTCACGCCCCCTGACTACCCCGACCCTCCACGCTCCCGGACGTGACCGCGCCTCCCACCCCTCTGCTCTCGCCTGACGCCCTTGTTGCGGCACCGCCGCCGGGCCTTGTGCTCGACACCAATGCCGTGCTCGCCCTATGGATGTTCCGCGACCCGGCGCTCGGCGGGCTGCGCGACTGGATCGAGGCCGCACATTGCCGTTTGTTCAGCCGTGAAGATGCGCTGGAGGAGTTGCGGCGCGTGCTCGCCTACCGCCAGTTCGCTCAGGGCGAAGCAGCACAGGCAAGCCTCCTCGCCGCATACTGCGCCCGCGTCACGCTCGCCACAGAAACGCGAGACGTCGCCGACGCGATGGCGAGACCTTTGCCGCGCTGCAGCGACGCAGACGACCAGAAGTTCCTCGAAATCGCCTGGGCAAGCCAGGCCAAACACCTGCTGACACGCGACAAGGCGCTGCTCCGCCTGCGTCGCCACGTGGCCATCCGACCGTACTTCGCTGTCGAAACGCCGGAACGCTTCCAGCAGACGGTCACCGCCGCAGCAGGCGCCTGAACCTGCCCCGGCGCCGAGGTAGGCGCCCTGAATGCAGGCGCCCCTGTCGCAAGCGCCCGGTCGCAATCACCCTTATCGCTGGCAGGCAGACTACGCTCGGGCGCCCACCGCAAGGCTGCGGCGCAGTGCGCAGAGCCAGCGCACCCCCCGGGCCGCGCGGCTGCCGTACCAGGACACCATCTCGCCGTCCACCAGCGCCGCCGGCCGCCCGGCCAGACCCGCCACCTCGCCGATATGTGCGTCACGGAAACGGTAGGGCTCGGTGGACAGCAGCACGCGCTCGACCCCAAGCAGCCACGGCGCGTCCCAGGTGAAGGCCGGGTAGCGCGCGGCACCCGTCTCCCCACCCGCCACTTCCGGCAGCGTATGCCAGCCGACCGCGGCAAGGGTCGCGGCGATGTAGGTATCACGCGCGACGGTCATCCACGGCTCACGCCAGATTAGGTACAGCACCGCTTCATCCGGCACCTCCGTGCGCAACGCCGACGCCTCGGCCAGCGCCGCACGCAGATCCTCGCCGAGTTGCAGGGCCGCCCGCTCAGCCCCGAAGACGCCGCCAAGCAGATGGAAGAGCGCCAGATTGTCGAGTGGCGTACCGGGATGGGTAACGATGATGTTCGGCACGAAGGCTGCGAGTTCTTCGACCGTCTCGCGCCGATTCTCGTCCATGTTGACCAGCACATGTGTCGGCGAAAGCGCGCGCACGCGCTCGATCCGGACGTCCTTGGTGCCACCCACCTTGGGGACGGTACGCAGCGCGTCCCGAGGATGCACGCAGAACCCCGTCCGCCCTACCAGTTGATCGCCCAGCCCAAGATCGAACAACAGCTCCGTGAGCGATGGTACCAGCGACACGATGCGCGCTGATGTGCCCGCATACGCATGCTGCGTCCCCGCCGCATCAATCAGCCCGACAAGACTCGTCGGGCACGCCCGAGCCCCGGCACCAGCTGCCGTGGGCCCCATATCGTTGTTTCCGTTCATGCACCGATTCTAGCGCGACACCACCCCCTCTTCGGGAAACCCCGAGTGCCCGCATCGCACGTTTTGTGGGATGCTTCGCCCCAACGAACCCGCGGCGCGTGTATCGCCATGGCCCCGAGCCGATCGCCGGCTCGTCAATTCACTCACAGGAGAGCTTCATGAAGAAACTGACCGCCCTGGCAGCAGCATTTGCACTTGTCGGCACCCTTGGGGCTGCGCCTGCGCACGCCCAGCAGAAGTTCGTCACCATCGGCACCGGTGGCGTGACCGGCGTGTATTACGCCGCCGGCGGCGCGATCTGCCGTCTGATCAACAAGGACCGTGCCCAGCACGGCTTCCGCTGCTCGGTCGAAAGCACCGGCGGTTCGGTATACAACGTCAACACTATCAAGGCAGGCGAGCTCGACTTCGGTGTCTCGCAGTCCGATATCCAGTACAACGCCCTGAACGGCGAAGTCCAGTTCAAGGACAGCGGGGCCTTCGCCGACCTGCGCTCCGTGTTCTCGCTTCATGGCGAGCCGCTGACCGTGCTCGCGCGCAAGGAAGCCAACATCTCCAAGATGGAAGACTTCAAGGGCAAGCGCTTCAACATCGGCAATCCGGGCTCGGGCCAGCGCGCCACACTCGAGGTGCTGCTGCCGGCCATGGGCATGAGCTTCTCCGATTTCTCGCTTGCCTCCGAGCTCAAACCCGACGAGCACGGCGCAGCCCTGTGCGACAACAAGATCGACGGCTTCGCCTACGTCGTCGGCCACCCGGCCGCCAACATCCAGGATCCGACCACCACCTGCGGCGCCAAGCTGGTG
>NZ_JBNCAR010000023.1:0-58264 GCF_051280715.1 Thauera sp. AutoDN2
GTACTGCGCTCCGACATGCTCGTGCTCCCTGAAAAACGGAAGCCGAAGCATGCGGGCTCAAACGGGGCTACGTAAGAATGGGGTTCGTGGAGCGCTTACCGAGAACTTCTTCTGGGAGGATATCGAACCGAGCATTGGCGCGCTCGTTGAAGCGACGGTCGACCGCCTCGCGCAGGCCGGGGCCCGCATTGTCCGGCTGCAGTTGCCCCATTGCGAGGAAGCCTACGAGATCTTCCGCCAAGGCGGTTTGGCCGCCCCCGAGCTGGCGGCTTATCTGAACGAACACTTCCCGCAGAAGATCGACCAGCTTGACCCGGTGGTTCGTGCCCGCGTCCAAGGCGCCGAGGCGATTTCCTCGGTCGAGTACCTGCGTCGCAAGGCTGTGCTCAAGCGTTGTGGTGCAGGCGCTGCGCAGGTCTATGACGAAGTGGATGTCCTGCTGTCCCCGACGGTGCCGATCACGCCGCCGCGCCTCGCAGATATCACCGACGGAGCGAGCTACGGCAAAGCCAACATGATGGCATTGCGCAACACCGTGATCAGCAACCTCTTTGGCTGGTGCGCGCTGACCCTGCCTGTGGGTCTGGACGCCAGTCGCATGCCGGTGGGTGTTCAACTCATGGGGCCGGCAATGGCTGAAGAGCGCCTGATCGGCATTGCACTGAACATCGAGTCCCTGATTGGCAGGGGGTTCGACGTACTCGGCCGCGCACCCGCGCTGGCTTGATTTTTCCTGCATTTCAACCAACCCCGAAAAGGGAGGAGATTCAGATGACAACCAAGAAGAGCTGGAAAAAGATCGCTGTCGCTTCCGTGCTGGCAGCCCTGTTCTCTGGCGCGGCTCAGGCCGCCGAGTTCAACTTCACGTTCGCGCACGTGCTCGTTGAAAGCACCCCCAACGCAAAGGCTGCAGTGAAGTTCAAGGAAGAGGTCGAGAAGAACTCGAACGGCCGCATCGAGATCAACATCCGCCCGGCAGCGCAGTTGGGCGGGGACGTGGAAATCATCGAACAGACCCAGATGGGCCTGGTGCACATCGCGATTCCGCCGACGGGCAACCTCGCGAACTTCGAGCCGAAGATGTACCTCTTCGATCTGCCGTTCCTGATGCCTGACAACGACGCGATGAAGCGCGTGCTTGATGGCGCAGTGGGTCGTGAGCTGCTCGACACGCTCGACAAGAGCAACCTCTACGGCGTGAACTTCTGGGGCGCAGGCTTCCGCCAGATGACGAACAACGTTCGCCCGATCACGCACCCGGATGACCTCAAGAACATCAAGATGCGCACGCTGCAGGCGCCGGCGATTCTCGCCACGTATCGTGCCTATGGTGCAAACCCCACTGCGATGGCCTTCACCGAGGTGTACAACGGCCTTCAGCAAGGCGTCGTCGAGGGCCAGGAGAACCCGTTCGCGAACATCTATTCGATGCGTTTCCATGAGGTTCAGAAGTACCTGACACTGACCCGCCACGCTTATCACACCTATGCGGCCGTGATGAACAAGGCGGCGTGGAATTCTCTGCCGGATGATCTCAAGAAGGTCGTGGCGGATGCCTTTGATGTGGGCCGCGACTACGCCCGCCAGATCACCGATGAAGAGGATGCGCGCATCATCGCCGAGATCAAGGACAAGATCGAGATCCGGGAGCTGACGCCTGAGGGCCGTGCAGCTTTCATCGAGAAGTCCAAGCCGATCTACAAGGAGTTCGAGTCCCGGGTTACGCCTGAACTGCTCGATAAGGCGCTGAAGGCAGCCGCTGGCAACTAATCGCTGATCTGACCGGGGACGGCAATGATTCACGCGCTCAA
Source organism: Thauera sp. AutoDN2 (assembly GCF_051280715.1). Lineage (NCBI taxonomy): Bacteria > Pseudomonadati > Pseudomonadota > Betaproteobacteria > Rhodocyclales > Zoogloeaceae > Thauera > Thauera sp. AutoDN2. The sequence goes on from NZ_JBNCAR010000023.1 coordinate 1,812, forward strand.
CAAACTCATCGACTGGGTCGAGAACATCATGGTGGTCGTCCTGATGCTCGTGGCCACCGTCGTTGCCATCGTGCAGGTTGTGGCACGGTACGTATTCAATAACTCGTTGTACTGGTCCGAAGAGCTCATCCTGTATTCACTGATCACGATGAGCTTCCTGGCCGCCAGTATGGGAGTGCGGTACGCCGCCCACATCTCGGTGGAAATGTTGTACGCATTTGCCGGCCCCCGGCTCACCCGCGTCCTGAAGTACGTGGCGACGATCCTGGGGTTCATCTTTGCCGCCACGCTGGTCTATTACGGGGGACGACTCTTCATCAACACGTCCAGCATGGGGCAGCTCTCGCCGGCAATGCAGATCCCCGTGGCCTACATCTACCTGACGATTCCCGTGGCGGGCGCTTTCATGCTGGCCCGGTACCTTTTGATCTTTCAGACCCTCGTGGCTGGCAAGGACTACAAGCCCCTTGCGACCACCATGAGCGCGACCTGAGGAAGGGCACGCAATGATCTCCGCTCTGGTCCCCATCTTCTTCAGCCTGCTGCTCTTCGGTCTGCCGATCTTTGCAGCACTTGCACTGGCGGTTACGGCTGCGCTGTATTTCTTTGGAGGGATCGATCCGCTGGTGGTGCCGATGCGGATGTTCTCAGGGATGAACAACTTCTCCCTGATGTCGATCCCGTTCTTCATTCTCGCGGCCGAGTTGATGCGCATCGGCGGGCTGTCCGACCGGCTCATCGAACTCGCCAAGGCGCTCATCGGCTGGCTACCCGGGGGGTTGGCCGCTGCGACCGTTCTGGCTTGTCTGTTCTTCGGGTCAATCTCCGGCTCGAGTCCGGCAACCGTCATCGCGATCGGCACGATCATGTATCCGGCCATGGTGGCTGCCGGCTACAACAAGTATTTCTCCATCGGCCTGATCGCGACGGCAGGGACACTTGGTCCCATCGTTCCGCCCAGCATCGCGCTCATCATCTATGGTTCGGTCACTGGTACTTCGGTTGGAAAGCTCTTTGCCGGCGGCCTGCTGCCCGCATTGCTCATTGGCGGACTGCTCATCGCGTACACCACCTGGTACGCGATCCGGAACAATTACTCGCGTGACCCCTTCCCGTCGCTGAAGCAGATCGGCGCGGCGTTCAAGCGCTCCGCATGGGGACTTGGTCTGCCTGTCATTCTTCTTGGTGGAATCTATAGCGGCGTCTTCACGCCGACCGAGTCAGCAGCAAGCGCATGTCTGTACGGCTGGTTTGTCGGTGCCGTGGTGTACCGGAGCATCAGTTTCCGTGCGCTCCTTGAGATCCTTCGGAATACGGGTTTGCTGTCGGGCACCTTGCTGCTGATCACGGCAGGTGCTTCCGCATTCTCTTGGATACTGGCGAGCACGGGCACGCCGACCCAGATCGCCTCGGAAGTCTTGTCGAGCACGGACTCCCCGATCCTCATCATGTTGCTTTTCAACGTGATCATGCTGATTGCCGGCTGCTTCCTCGACAGTGCCTCCGCCATCATCATCCTGGCGCCGCTGATGCAGCCCATCGCCGCTCAGGTGGGTGTCGATCCGGTCCACTTCGGCATCATCACGCTGGTGAACCTGTCCGTGGGCATGCTCACACCGCCGGTCGGGCTGAACCTCTTCGTTGCGATGGGTGTGGCGAAGATGACCCTTTACGAGATCTTCCGCGCGGCACTACCCACTATCTGCCTGATGGTCGTGGCCCTGTTGCTGATCACTTACATCCCCGCGATCAGCACGCTGCTTCCCAACGCACTTTACTGATAATCATGAAGCGCATCTTCCTGCTTTCGACGGGGGGCACGATTGCCAGCGCCCCGGGCGAGAACGGCCGCAACGTCTCCGGAGCACTCCCGGGAGAGGCATTGGTTCAGGCGCTGGCGCTGGCCGACGATGTCCGGGTTGAGGTCGAGTCGGTGCTGCAAAAACCCAGCAACGCCATTGACGCCGCGGATTGGGTGATGATTGCCCGCCGGTGCGAAGCCCTCATGGCCGATGGCCTGGCGGATGGAATCGTGATCACGCATGGAACGGACACGCTCGAGGACACCGCGTATTTCCTCGAATGCGTGCTCGATACCTCGGACGTGCCCGTCATCATCACCGGGTCGCAGCGCGTGCCACATGCGCTGGGCAGTGACGCGCATGCCAATCTGAGACGCGCGATTGAGGCTGCCGCATCAGGGTGCTCACACGGCATGGGCGTAATGGTGGCGTTCAACGAATCGCTGTACAGCGCCAATTTCGTGCGCAAGGTCAGCAGTTTCCGCCTCGATGGGTTCGACGCGCCGGGCCTGGGCTGCCTGGGTTTCATCGATAACGGCGAGGTTCAGATCCTGCAGCGCCCCATGCGGCAGCGACGCCTTGTCCGGCCTTCTGCGCTCCCCCGGGTCGATGTTCTGCCCGTGTATGCAGGTGCGTCGGCCGCATTCCTGGAAGCTGTGCTCGCAAGCGCCCCGGCCGGCATCGTCATCGATGGCGTCGGACGCGGTCACGTGCCCCCCGACTGGATGCCAGTACTGCGCGCGGCGATGGACCGTGGCCTCCCAACGCTTATCTGCAGCTCCACCCTGCACGGCGCGACTCATCAGAGCTATCAGTTTCCCGGCGCCCTGCACGAGCTGGAAGAAGCCGGAGCCGTCGGTGTGCGGCACCTGAGCGCGCGCAAGGCCCGCATCCGACTGGCCTTGCTGCTGGCCAATGGGGTATCTGTCCCGCAAGCAATCCGAGCCGCCTTCGACTGGCAGCCCAACCGCTACTGAAGCCTTCAACGAGGAAAAATATGTCTGCATCCAGAATCGCCGTTATCCCGGGTGACGGGATCGGCAAGGAAGTCATGCCCGAAGCCCTGCGTGCGCTTGCCGCGCTTGGAGAGCGGCACGGGCTCGCCCTTGAGTACGAACACTTTGACTGGGCTTGCGCCGAGTATTACCAGGCACACGGCGACATGCTCCCTGCAGACTGGTTCGAGCGTCTGAAGGGCTTTGATGCAATCCTCTTTGGGGCCGTTGGTTGGCCCGAAGTCGTACCCGATCACATCTCCCTGTGGGGCTCGCTACTGAAGTTCCGACGCGAGTTCGACCAGTACATCAACCTGCGTCCGGTCCGGCTCATGCCCGGCGTGCCTTGCCCGCTCGCAGGGAAGAAGCCCGGCGATATCGACTTCCTTGTCGTGCGGGAGAACACCGAGGGGGAGTACACCAACCTCGGCGGCAAGATCTTTGGCGGTACCGAGCGCGAAGTGGTGCTGCAGGAGGCAGTGTTCTCACGTCACGGCGTCGATCGCGTGATCGACTATGCGTTCAAGCTGGCGTCCCGGCGTGAGCGCAAACACCTGACTTCGGCGACCAAGTCGAACGGCATCGCAATCAGCATGCCTTACTGGGATGAGCGCCTCGAAGTGGCTGCCGAGCGGTTCCCTGACGTCCGATGGGACAAGTACCACATCGATATCCTTGCCGCCCGCTTCGTGCTCTCGCCCGAGCGCTTCGACGTGGTTGTCGCTTCCAATCTTTTCGGCGACATCCTTTCCGACCTCGGGCCCGCATGCGCAGGCACCATCGGCATCGCGCCCTCGGCGAACCTTAACCCGGAGCGTCGCTTCCCCTCGCTGTTCGAGCCTGTGCATGGCTCCGCGCCCGACATCTATGGCCGAAACATCGCCAATCCCGTGGGGATGATCTGGTCGGCCGCACTGATGCTCGAGTTCCTCGGCGAGCAACAGCCCGCATGCCTTGCGGCAGCACGTGAGCTTGTCGTCGCCATCGAGCACGTGCTGGAACACGGCCCGCGCACGCCCGATCTCGGTGGGTCAGCGGATACGACGGAGATGGGCAGGGCCGTCACCGCCGCACTGAACCGGACTTGAGGCGCACTGCGATGAGTGCGACAACACCCCTCCCATCGCTGAGCGAAGATGCGCGCCAGGCCATGGCCCATGTGGACGGCAGGCGGCTGATCGGCATGCAGCGCGCGCTGGCAAGCTTCGGCGGTCGCGCGGACGGCGGCGTGGCGCGCGAGGCGCTGACCGCCGCCGAGCGCGAGGCCCGGCGCTGGCTCATCCAGCAAGTGACAGGTCAACGCTACAGCTGGCACATCGATGCGGCGGCCAATCTTTTCCTTCGCCGCGCCGGCACCGATGACAGCCTGCCACCGGTCATGACAGGTAGCCACATTGACACGCAACCCGTTGGAGGCTGGCTGGACGGGGCCTATGGGGTCATCGCGGGGCTCGAAGCCTTGTTGGCGCTCGATTCGGCGGGAATTCAGACGCAGCATCCAATCGAGTTGGCCGTCTGGACCAATGAGGAGGGCTCACGCTTCAGTCCGGGCGCGATGGGCTCTAGCGCATTTGTCGAGCCGGCGTCTCTGGCGGCTTTCCTGGATAGCGCCGATGTCGATGGGGTCCGCTTCGAGTCGGAGCGTGATGCTACCTCCGCAGCGTTACCTGAGGCCGGTGAGGTGCCGCTCGCTCGTCCGCTGAAGGCCTATGTGGAGGCGCACATCGAGCAGGGCCCTATTCTGGAAGCTTCTGGTCTCAAGTTGGGCGTCGTCACCGGGATCCAAGGCGTGCGTTGGTTCGAGATCACTGTGCGCGGGAGCAGTGCGCATGCAGGGACGGCACCGCTAGACAGTCGTCGTGACGCCTTGATGACCGCAGCAACGACGGTCGCTCGTATCGGTGAAATGGCTGCTTTGCTCGAGGACCCTGCGCTGCGCTTGACAGTGGGGCGCTTCGATGTGGCTCAAGGGGCCATCAACACGGTTGCTGAGCGTGCAACGTTCACCATCGATTTGCGCCATCCGGACGAAACGACATTGAGTGAATGCGAAAGCCGTATTCGGGAGATCGTGAGCCAAGGCGCCGGCAGTTGCGTCGCCGAAGTGCGGTGTCTTATGCAGCGTGCGCCGACGGTATTTGCCAATGAAGTTGTGTCGATCGTCGAGGCAGCCGTTTTCGCCTCGGGTGAACCGTACTGTCGAATCGTTTCGGGCGCCTTCCATGATGCAATGCACCTGGCCGACCATTGCCCGTCTGCAATGCTGTTCGTACCCAGCCACGGAGGCGTCAGTCATAACGCCGCTGAAGATACGGACGAGGCCGACCTGATCGAGGGCGCTCGCGTCCTGGCGGGTGTTCTGGTGGAGCTTTCGCGCTGACGGGGGCTTGTGTTCGCTGCTAGGTTGGAGCTCGATGACGAGGGCGGACGGTGCGGCGACCTGTGCGCAGCCGCTGACCGCGTCTCAGGCATGTCCAGCCCGCCGTTACGGTGGAGCGTCTCTGCCGTCACGTCCGACTGCACAAGGTCTCGACCGTGCCACTTAAAGAGCCACGACCCCCACGAAGTGAAGCTGCAGTGATGGCTTGGAAAGCAAAAACGCGCCGAAAGGCGCGTTTTTGCTGGTGTTCTGGCGGACAGGGCGGGATTCGAACCCGCGTTGGGATATTATCCCAAACACGCTTTCCAGGCGTGCGACTTAAACCACTCATCCACCTGTCCGTGACGAGCCCGAGAGTATAGCGGCAAGGTGGCGCTCAGGGAAGGGTTTTCCACTCAAATGCGCGCCCGCCAATTGCTTTCAGGCGGCCTTGGGGGCGTCAAGCAACTCGCAGCCGTGCGGGTAACGGTGGCGTGGGTAGTGCGCGCCGTTGGGTGTCAGCGCTGCTGCGCCGAGAGGAGCTGGTCGACCTCGGCGTGAAGGGACTCGAGTTCGGTGAGGAGCGCGGAGAGATGCGCGTGGACTTGCGGGGCGCCCGGCACGTCGTCGGCTTGTTTGCAGGTAGCTTCGAGCGTACGCGTGAGCGCCACGGCGGTGTCGGCGTGAAGTTGCATGAGGGCGCCGCGCAGGGTGTGGGCGTGGCGGGCCAGCTTGGCAACGTCTTGCGCTGCAGCGGCCTCCAGCAGACGCTCGCGCATTTCGGTCAGCCAGGGCGATACGGTCTGCAGCACAGCGTCGAGGGCGGACTGGCTGCCGAACAGGTCTTCGCGCAGTGCTTCGGGTGAGAAGTGGCAGGGCGGGATGGTGGGCTGTGGGGATTGCATCGGGGTGGCCTTCGGCGGGGAGATCATGATGTGCGCGGCACCGGGCTTGCGGCAGTGCCGATGGTTTCGACCACCGAGGACGGCGTGATCGGTTTCGTGAGGACCGCGTCGAAACCGCAGGCGATATACCGCCTGTGGTCCTCGTCGTGTGCATGAGCGGTGTAGGCGACGAGGCGGATGGCGTCGAGCGCAGGGTTTGCGCGGATACGGCGGCAGGCTTCCTCTCCGCTCATGCCGGGCATCGAGATGTCGAGCAGGATGACGAAGGGCTGCTGTGCGTCCAGGCGTTCGAGCATGGGCAGGGCGCTTGCGAAGGACTCCACCGCCCACCCGGTGCGCTGCAGCAGCACGGCTGCGATGTTGAGGTTGACGGGGCTGTCGTCGACGACGAATGCGAGCGTGTTCATGTGTTTTCCTCCGGGAGGTGCGGGGGAGGCTGGCAGGGCAGGTGCAGGTCGAAGCGTGCTCCGTGCCCCGGGGTGCTGATGGCGTGGATCTCGCCGCCCATCATCGTTGCCAGGCGACGCGACAGGGTGAGCCCCAGCCCGGTGCCGCCGTGGGTCCGGTTGAGGAAGGGGCGTGCCTGATAGAAGGGGTCGAAGATCCGCTCGAGCTCTTCCGCAGTGATGCCGATGCCGGTGTCGGAGACAGTGAGCCGCACGGCCTCGGGGCCCGGTGTCAGCGTGATCTCGACGCCGCCTTCGAGCGTGAACTTGATCGCATTGGAAACGAGGTTCTCCACGATCTGGCGGACGCGCACCGGATCGGCGGTGATGCGGCAGGGCGCCTCGGGCAACCGGGTGGCGAGGCTGATCCGCTTGGCCTCGGCGCTGACCTGATGCAGTGCCGCAACCGATCTGAGCAGCGCGCAGAGGTCAAAGGTCTCGGGGTGGATGCGCATGCGGTTGGCTTCGACCTTGGCGAGGTCGAGCACGTCGTTGAGCACGGCCAGCAGGTGGCGGCTGCTGTGTCCGATGGTGTCGGCGAAATGACGGTGCTCCGGGCTTTCGAGTTCGGCCGCCAGCAGGTCTGCGAAGCCGATGATGCCGTTGAGTGGGGTGCGCAGTTCGTGCGACATGTTGGCAAGGAACTCGCTCTTCATTCGGTTCGACTGCTCCGCACTGACGCGCGCGTGGTCCATGTCGAGGATCGAGGTGCGCACGGTGTCGGCCATGCGATTGAAGGAGCGCGCGAGTTCCGCGAGTTCGTCGCGGCCATGCGGGGTGAGACGGTGGTCGAGCTCGCCCTTCTCGAAACGATGGATACCGTCGACGACGTCGGTGATGCGCCGCGAGAGCAGGTTCGCCATCCAGATCGCGATCAGGATCACGGCGACTGCCATGATCAGGGTGGAGACGGCGAGCCCGGCCGAGGTCTGGCGCAGGGTGCGGCGGATGTCCGAGACGAGTTTGTCGCGGGCTTGGCGGGTCTGCAGGTCTGCGGCGTCGATCATCTGGCCGATGCGGCGCCCGGATTCGGTGGCGGCGCGGTGGAACTCGTCGATGTTCGCCCCGATCGTCACATAGCCGAAACCGCGCTCCGAGCGAGCGTAGGGGCCGGTGTGGTAGGGGATGGCCGCGACCGTGGTGAGTTTGCGCAGGCCGCTGAACTCGATGACAAAGGAGCCCGAACCGCCGTGCTCGGTCATGTCGTGCCAGCCCAGGCATTGAGGGGAAAAGCTCAGGTAACGACAGTCCAGGCCCACCTGTCCGGAGGCAGTCGATTCAGGATGGGGTTCGCGGCTGAGGCGCTGGTCGCGATAGGCCGGGACGGTTGCTGCGAAATGCGTCCACTCCAGCCCGCTCGCCTGCCAGGCATTGAAGAGCTCTGTGTCCAGCCAAGGCACGGCGTGCTGGCCGGTGGCGGGGTCGAAGCCGTGGATGAAGTAGTCTCGCGCGTGCGAGATGTTGTGCCCTTCGTCATCCCACATGAAGGCGTAGTTGCCCGAGGCCGGATCGGCGATCGGTGCGTGGCGCTCGGGGGTGGGGCGCAGGGTGTCGGTGAAGGCCATGATGTGGGCGTGGTCGAGCGCAAGCGTCACATAGCCCGTGATCTGTCCATCGCGCACGACCGGTGTGGCCCAGCGAACCAGACCACGGAAGCGGACGCCCACCGGATTCTCCAGGCCGGCGTAACCCGATGCCTCGGGCGCGAAGGGCTTGCCTTGCCTTCGTGCCTCGTGCGGAGTGTACTCACCAATCCAGTGTGTATGCACCTGGGCGCCGATGACGCGGGATACGTGGATCTCGCCGGGGACGAGCTTTTGCAGCGCGGGCCAGTAGGTTTCGGCGCGCACGAAAGTGTGTGCGGGATCGCGGATGTCGCGTAGCGCCGGGTCAAGCAGGCCGAGGGCGCGGTCACTGTGCACCTTGATGCGCTCGTGGCCATCCAGGTCGATGAAACTCATCTCCAGGAAGAGCGGGCGTAAGGTCTGGTGGGTGCGCGGATCCGGCGTGCGGTAGTGGAAGCTGCCCGCGTTGTCGGGGAGCGGGGTGCGGACCAGCGCTGGCCTGTGCGGTGCGGGATCGGCTTCGACCCAGCGCGTGCCGTCGACGTCCAGCGCGTACGGCGCGTGCTCCTCGAGCAGGCGCAGGTGGGTATCCAGGAAGCGACGGTAGGCGTCCGCTGCGGGTGGGATCCCGGCTGCGCGCAGGATGTCCTGGTCGCGGTCGTACAGGAAGCGCGCGACTTCGCGTGCCACATCGGTGGTGAGCGCTTCGATCGCTTCGCGAGCGCGGTCATCGAGCGCCTCGATGGCGTCACCAATCGCCGTGGCGCCGGTGCGCCGTTGGGTGTCGAGCATGACGTCGGCCATGCTCACCGCGCGCAGGGTGACGAGCCTGCCCAGATCGGTGGCCGCCTGCCAGGCGAAGAGTGCGAGCAGCAGCAAGGGCAGCACCTTGATCGCAATGAAGATCGCGATCAGCCTGGCCCGCAGGCTCATCTCGGCGAAGTGCGGCAGCGAAGAGGCGGGCATCGGCGCGCCCGGCGCGGCGGTGGGCGGAACGCTCAGGCTTGCTTGCGGCTACGCAGGCATTGGGCGATGAGGGCCTGGATGTAGCCGCGCAGCTCGTGGAAGGGGATCGGTTTGCGATACACCGTCACATCGTCGGGAAGGCCGCCTTCCACCTCGATCTCCTTCTCCGAGAGCGCCGACACGACGACGATCGCGACCTCGCTTGCGAGCGGATTGTCGCGCAGGCGGCGGATCATCTCGAAGCCGTCGATGCCCGGAATGCGCAGATCGGCGATCAGCAGGTCGGGTGGCTCGCGCCCGACCTCGACCAGGGCATCCAGCCCGTGCTCCATGTAGCGGACGTCCATGGGCAGGCTCCAGGTGGAGAAATTCTGCCGGTAGACGTTCTGCAGCAGGCGATCATCCTCCACCACGAGCACGCGCAGGCGGCCACCGCTGCGGCGCTGGGTGACGCCGGGGCCGCGCGCGCGCGCAAGCAGGGCATCCACGGAATCCTGTCGTATGCGGCGGTGTCCACCCGCGGTCTTCCATCCGGCGAGGGTGCCGCTCTCGACCATCTGCTGGACCGCACCCAGCGAGAGACCCAGCTGTTTTGCGGCTTGAGCAGTGCTGATGAATTCGCGGCCGGTGTCGATGTTGGAAGCCATGGTGAATCTTCGATTCGCAGGAAAAAGCAGAAAATAGCAGAAACAAGGCTTGTCTGCTAAGTGAAAATGAGTTCGATCATGCTCGGCGGCGGTTTACGGAAGCCGGCCGCAGCGCAGACCGGGAGCCTGGCGCGCAGCTAGAATGCAGGAGCGCCGCGCTGTCACAAGGCCGCGCCAGCGCGGCATCCATCGTAAGGAGGAGAATAGACCGTGAGCATGCGTTCATCGAGAAATGTGCTGGGCGGGCCCCTGCTGGCATGCAGCTATGCCCCCCTGACGGGCTTCTACCGCACCGGCTGCTGCGAGACGGGACCGGACGACCTCGGCCGTCACATCATCTGCGTGCGCGTGACCGATGCGTTTCTGGACTTCTCGCGCAGCGTGGGCAACGACCTGTCGACGCCGCGCCCGGAGCACCGCTTCGCAGGGCTGAGGGCGGGGGACCGCTGGTGCCTTTGCGCACTGCGCTGGAAGGAGGCGCTCGATGCCGGAGTGGCGCCGCCAGTCGTCCTTGAGGCAACGCACGAGGCGGCCTTGCGCGTCGTCGATCTGGGGACGCTCAAGACGCACGCTTACGGCGCCATGCAGGGGCCGGAGGCGTGAGCGAGGCGCGGTGGACGATGCGGGATGCGCTGGCGCGCCTGCTCGCGGTGCTGGAAACGGGCCTGGTCGAGCGCGGCGAGGCGCTGCGCCTGAGTCTGCTGGCCGCACTGGCCGGCGAGCACACCCTGCTGATCGGTCCGCCGGGGACGGCCAAGAGCGCGCTTGCGCGGCGCATCCATCTCGCCTTTGCCGGCGCGCAGTACTTCGAGCGCCTCCTCACCCGTTTCACCGTGCCCGAGGAGCTGTTCGGGCCGCTGTCCATCCGCGGGCTGGAGCAGGACCGCTACGAACGCCATACCGCCGGTTTCCTGCCGGAAGCGTCGATCGCCTTCATCGACGAGGTCTTCAAGGCCAACAGCGCGATCCTCAATGCGCTGCTCACGCTGCTCAACGAGCGCGAGTTCGACAATGGTGCGGGGCGCGTGCATTGCCCCCTGATCAGCGTGCTCGGGGCGACCAATACCGTGCCCGAGGATGAGGTGGCAGAGGCCTTCTTCGACCGCTTCCTGCTCCGCCTCGTGGTGGAGCCGGTGACGGCCGGGGGCTTCGGTGCCTTGCTCGGTGAAGACCGCGTCGGAGAGGAGCCGTGGCCAAATGTGCCGGCGGCCTTGCGGCTTGGCGAGGCCGAGCGTTCAGCCCTGTCGCGTGCGGCAGTTGCAACGCCGCTGTCGCCGGCCGTGCTGGCGCGCCTGGCCGAGTTGCGCGCGTGGCTGGTCGAGCACGGCCGCTACGTGTCCGACCGGCGCTGGGTGAAGATCGCGCACCTGCTGCGCACCGCAGCGGCGAGCGAGGGCCGCGACCGGGTGGTGGAGTGGGATCTGGCCTTGCTGCCGTCCTGCGTCGCCTTCGACGCGGCGTCGAGGCGCACCGTGGCGGACTGGCTCGCGGCGCGCCTGGGTGTGCGGGAGGCGAGCTCGCCGCCACGCGTGGCGCGGGTGGTGGAGGCCTTCGAGGCCCAGCTCAAGGCCGAACGCGAGGCCAATGACCTCGATTACGACGCGTCGGGCCGTTTGCGCTTCTCTGCAACTGCGCACGCGGCCGAACTGGCGGGGGAAATGTCGCGCCAGCTTGCACAGGAGATCGGCGATGCCAAGGGCGGCGCGGCGGCGCTGCGCATGACCTACGCGCACAAGCGGCGCTATGGCGCGCTGCATGTCGCCGCACGCACCGGCCAGATCGACGCCCTGATCGGGCGTATCGCGCGTTACCGGGCGGAACTGGACGAACGCTGCAGCGAGCTGGAGGCCTGGGCCGCCCAGTCCTTGTGGGTCGATCCGGGCTTCGTGGCGGCTTCGGGCGCCCAGCTTGCCGCTGTCCGAGAGGCGCTGGAAGGGCTGGAGGCGCGTGCGCGAGCGACCCGGCTCGGCTTCGAGTCGCTGCCGCGCCTGGACACCGATGGCGTGGCCCCGGCGCCGGTCGAACACCTGCCGCTGGCGGAGTAAGGCCCCGATGGCCGACCACCACCGCGCCGATCAGCCGCCCCAAAGTGTGCGGCCGGTGCTGTTCGAATCCCTCGAGGCGCCGCTGGAGGCGCTCGACCGTTTGCCAAGGGGGCTTTGGCTGGGTGGACTGACGCATGCAGCCGGGGGGCTCGATGACCGTCTGCAGGCACTCGAGATCTGGCGGACGGCGCTGCTCCAGGGCGTGCTTCCGGCGCCCGTGCCTGAGTGGCCCGCTTTTCCGCTTGCGCAGGCCGTGTGTGCCTGCTTCGAGCAACTGCGCCTGGCCACCTACTGCCGCGGCGATGAAGCGCTCACCGATACCGTACTGCAGGGGCTGCTCTTTCATCTCGACCTGATCGTGGACTACCGCGACCGTGGTGCAAGCGAGGCGGAGGCGCGCGCGATGGCGGTGGCGGCCTTCTCTGCGGACTGGGCCGAGCGCTGCGGCGAGGTGGATGCGCTGATCGGCGCGTTCGGTGAGCTGGGGGACCTGCTCAAGAACACCCGCTGGGATGCGCTGCGCGGTCTGCTGCGCAGCCGCGAATGGCCAGAAGTGGTGCGTATCCGTGCGCTCATCGAGCGCCTGCCCGAGCTTGTGCGCATCCTCCGTGGTCTGGGGCGGGCGCTGCCGACCGACGCACCCGGCGACGCCCATCACGCACTGGAGGAGGCGCTCGAGCCGGCGCAGGCGCTGCGCGCCACCTCGCACAGCGTGCGTGTGCCGGAGATGCCGGGGGCCACGCGCGGTGTGCGGCGCTCCGGGCGCATCGCCCGCATGCTGCCTGCCGAGGCGATGCTGCTCGGCCACCCGCAACTGCGTCTGGTGTGGCACGCGCGTCGCGCCGAGCGCACGCTGCTGGTCTACGAGGACGACGATACCTTGCCGGCGCTGCGTCAGGGGCCGACGCCGGCGCAGCGTCCGAGTCCGCGCCCGGCTCCGGCAACGCGGCTGGAGATGGGGCCGATGCTGATCTGCGTCGACACCTCCGGATCCATGCAGGGCGGCGCGGAGTCCGTGGCCAAGGCCGTCGTGCTGGAAGCAGTGCGTAGCGCGCATGCTCAGGGGCGCGCCTGCCACATCTTCGCCTTTGGCGGGCCGGACGAGGTCGTGGAGCTGGCCGTGGGGATCGATTATGAGGGCGTGCGCCGGCTCGCGGCCTTCCTTGCCCAAGGCTTCGGCGGCGGGACCGACATCTGCGGCCCGCTCGAGCGAGCCATCGCTCGTATGGAGGACACAAGCTGGCGCCAGGCCGACCTGCTCATCGCCTCCGATGGCGAGTTCGGCGCCACGCCGATGCTGGCCGAGCGTCTGCACGCCGTGCGCCGCGAACACGGGCTGCGCGTGCAGGGCATCCTGATCGGCGACCGCGAAACCATCGGTCTGCTCGAGCTTGCCGATGACATCCATTGGGTGCGTGACTGGCGTCGTTACGGCCGCTCCGAGGCGACCGTGCGAGGCGAAGGCGCCAAGGCGGGCAGCTCGCCGGTACATTCGCAACAGCTGACCGCGCGCTACTTCCCCGGTGCGCTGCGCAGCCCCGAGAACCGCGCGCGCACCGTGAGCCCCCAGGCCGCAGCTGCCGCAGTGCGTGCCGGCCTTCACCGAGGAGATCCCTCATGAGTTTTGCCGCCGACCTCGTTGCCCAGCTCGAACACGCGACCGCCGGCCAGCCGGTGCCGCGGGTGCGTGCCCTGCATCTGCCACCGGCCGAGGCTGCGGCCTCGAAGAGCGGCGAGTTCTGCGCGCTCGAGCTGGACGATGGTGCGCTGGGGCTCTCGTACGTGCTGCTCGATCACACCTTGCAGCGGCTGATCCAGTCGGGTGGCGGGGAGGGGCTCGTCGGCATGGAGGCGCTGGAACTGGCGCGGGCGTTTGCGGCGCCGTCGGGCCGCGCGCACACGGCGTCGCAGGATCCTGCGCAGGAGCTGCGCCGCACGCTGGGCTTTGCCGCGTGCAACGCGCTGTCGCGTACGGTCATGGACCGCATGGGCTTCGCCCCGCCGCGTGCCACCGACTCCATCGGCGGCATCGCCCCGCAGGCGGGGGATCACGTCGGTATGGTTGGCCTGTTTTCGCCGCTGCTCAAACAGGTGACTGCAGCGGGTGCGCGCCTCACGGTGGTCGAGCTCAACCCGGACTATGCCGGCCAATACGACGGCTACCACGTCACCCTGGATGCGGCCGAACTCCAGGGTTGCAACAAGGTGCTCTCGACCAGCACCATCCTGCTCAACCACACCGTCGACGACATGCTTGCCCAGTGTCGGGGCGCCGAGCGCATCGTCCTCATCGGTCCCAGCGCAGGCTGCGTCCCCGACCCGCTCTTCGCGCGCGGGGTCACCCTGATGGGCGGCAGCTGGATCACCGATCGGGCAGGATTCATCGACGCCCTGCGCCGTGGCGACCCCTGGAGCGCCTTCGCCTACAAGTTCGCCCTCACCGCCTCCGACTGGCCCGGCCGCTGAGGCATGCAGGGCATGTGGGGGAGGGGGAGGGCGAGGCGCTCCGGGAGGCTGCGATCGGCCAGCGCACGCGCGAGCTGCCCGGCGGCGGTGCCCAGGCAAGCCTCGAGTCGACGGCTGAGCACGGAGGCGGGTGCGTTGCCGTGACGCAGGAGATGGACATCGAACGGCATTGCCGGCGAGAGTCGCAGTACGGCGACGCGCTCGGGGGCGAGGCTGGCAGCCGTCAGGCTGTCGATGAAAGCGTAGCCCAGGCCGTGCTCCACCAGCGTTGCGGCGAGCGCGTAGGTCTGGACCTGGAAGGCGCGTTGCGGTACCCAGCCGACCTGATCCAAGCGCATGGCCAGGCGCTCGCCCAGCGGAGTGTGCTCGGCCAGTGCGATGAAAGGGCGCCCCGCCAGCCATGTCCGGTGCCCCGGGCGCACGGCGTCGACCAGCCAGGTGCGCGGCGTGGCCAGCACCATCTCACCCTGCGCAAAGGCCGTGCGTGCCAGTGCGACGTGTGCGGGGGCCTCGATCGCGATGCCGACCTCGATCTCGTAGGCAAGCAGATGGGCCTGGATTTCGTGCGTGTGGCTCGCCCACAGATCGCACTCGACCGCGGGGTGTGCTGCGCGCATGGCTGCGAGCGCAGCGGGGAGCACGCTTCCTGCCAGTGACGGGGTGGCTGCGACCCGCAGCAATCCGGATGCGCCGTGGCGCAGATTGGCCGACAAGGCGTCGACACGCTCGATCTCGCTCCAGGCGCGCTGAACCTGTGAGAACAGCGCCTGCGCCTCCGGGGTCGGCACGAGACGGCCGCGTCTGCGCTCGAAGAGCTCGAACCCCAGGCCGACCTCGGCATGCTGCAGCACGCGTGAGACGACCGGCTGCGAGACGTGCAGCATGCGCGCGGCCCCACTGACGGACCCCGCGATCATCACTGCCCGAAATACCTCGATCTGGCGCAGTCTCATCGCAACCATGTCTCCAGTGCATATCTGAAGCCATGATCCGAATATCGACCCTTGTCTGCAAGACCTACAGTGGGTGCGAGTGGGCCGTACTTTCTCCGGCCCTGCATCGGAGCAGCGGATTCATGCACATCGTGGTCATCGGGGGAGGCATCGTAGGCCTGAGCACGGCCTGGTATCTGCATCAGGACGGTCATCGCGTCACGCTGGTGGACCGCGCGGATGGGGTCGGCATGGGGGCCAGCCATGCCAACGGGGGGCAACTTAGCTATCGCTATGTCGCGCCGCTGGCCGACCCCGAGGTGCTCGCGAAGATCCCGGGCTGGATGCTGCGGCGCGATGCGCCGGTGCGCTTCCGTCCGCGCTTCGACCCGCAGCAGTGGGGCTGGTTGATGCGCTTCCTGGAGAGCTGCAATCGTTACGACAAGGTGCGCTCGATTGCTAGCCTGCTGCCGCTGGCGTTGCACAGCAGGGCGTTGATGCATGCGTGGGTGGACAGGCAGGGGTTCGACTTCGACTTCGTCCCCAACGGCAAACTGGTCGTGCATCGCGATGCGGGCAGCTTCGCATCGGCAAAGCGCGCGCTCGCGTCCACACCGGCGCTCGGTGCGGTGCAGCAAGCGCTGGACGCCGATGCCTGCTTCGCAATCGAGCCCGCCATCGAGCGGCTGCGCGGACGCATCCACGGGGGCATCCATACGCCTACCGAGGATGCGGGGGACTGCCTGAAACTGTGTCGTGCGTTGAGCGAGCACATGGCCCGGACTGCGAACCCGGTGCAGTTCGAACTCGGTCGTACCGTGCTCGGCTTTCAGCGTGCAGGCGGGCGCATCGCCGGGGTGCTGACCGATGGCGGGAGCATCGATTGCGATGCCTGCGTGCTCGCTGCCGGGACGGCCGCTGCGGCTTTGGTGCGCCCACTTGGCGTCCGCCTGCCGATCTACCCGGTGAAGGGCTACAGCATCACTGTTCCGGTGGGCGCTGGCGTGCGCGTGCCCGCGATCAGCGTGACCGACTTTCAGCGCAAGATCGTCTACGCCCGGCTCGGCAAGCATTTGCGCGTGGCGGGCATGGCCGACATCGTCGGTCATGATGATCGTGTTGCGCGCGACCGCATTGCGACCCTTTTGGCCGAGACGCAGGCCTGCTTCGGCGATGGGTTCGACCCCCACGCGGTCACGTCCTGGTCAGGTTTGCGCCCCGCCACCCCGACGGGTCGTCCGATCATCGACTGTGCCGGTGCCGATAACCTGTGGCTCAACGTCGGCCATGGCGCGCTGGGTTTCACCCTCGCGGCCGGTAGCGCGCAGGTGCTCGCCGACCTGATCGCCGGTCGTGCTCCCGCTTGCCCGGTCGAGGACTTCCGTCTCGATCGCGCACGTCCCCGCGGCGGCGTGCTCCCGCGCAGATAAGCAACGCGTCGATCGCCAGAGCGTCTGCGTGCAGGGCGCTCGCTATTTTTGGCGATGGCAAGCGCGGGTGAGGCCGGTCATCAGTGCTTAACGAGGCTCGGTCACACTCCCGCAGATTTTTTGTTGACCGGGTGTCACATGTCCTTCAGTCAGGAATGCGAGGCAGGGCTGCGTCACGTGCTCGAGCGGCGCCAGTTGGCGTTCGTTTTTCAGCCCATCGTCGATCTCTCGCGCTCGACCCTCTTCGGCTACGAGGCCCTGATGCGCGGCCCCGCGGGTACGCCGCTCGAGAAGCCGGACGACCTGCTCCGTATCGCAAAGCAGTGCGGGTTGGCGAGCACGCTCGAGGTCGATGCCGCCAAGGGCGCCATCGAGGCGTTCGCCGCGCTTCAGTTGCAGGGAAAGCTCTTCATCAATCTCAGCGCACCGCTGATCACCGACTTCGGGCGCGAGGGCGGCGGGGGCCTCATCCGGTGCGCGGTGGATGCGGGCCTTGCACCCTCGCGCCTGATCCTGGAACTCACCGAGCATGAGCGTGTGGAGGACGTCGACTGCCTGCAGGCCGCGTTCGCTGCCCTTGCCGGGCAGGGCGTGGGGCTGGCGCTCGATGATTTCGGTGATGGTCGCTCCAGCCTGCGCTTGTGGGCGCAGCTCAAGCCGCAAATGGTCAAGCTGGACAAGTTCTTCGTTCGCCAGATCCATCGTGACAGCCGCAACGTCGAGGTGGTGCGTGCCATACTCAGGCTGTGCGCTGCCTTTGGTACGCCCCTGGTAGCCGAAGGGGTCGAGGGCGTGGAAGAACTCGCCGTGCTGCGCGACCTCGGATGCCACTTCGGCCAGGGCTACCTGTTCGGTCGGCCCGCGGCACATCCGGAGACCGCAGTGGCGGCGGCAGCGTGCGAGGTGCTCAACTCCTCCAAGATTTCGGTGCTGCCGAATTCGGCGCCCCGCCCCGACCTGGCGGAGACCATCGGGCGCTTGAGGATCGAGGCGCCCACAATCGAGGTGGCGGCGTCCAACGGTGAACTGATGCAGCTCTTCACGGGGCATCCGCGCCTGCATGCCGTGGCCGTGGTCGATCGGAACTACCCCATCGGCCTGGTGAACCGGCGTGACTTCGTGGACAAGTTCGCCCAACCCTATTCGCGCGAGCTCTATGGGCGCCGCTCGTGCACGCTGTTCATGAACCCCACGCCCTTGCGGGTCGAGGCCGGCGCGACGATCGATTCGCTCGCGGCCGTACTCACCGGAGACGATCAGCGCTATCTGCACGAGGGGTTCATCATCACGGAGGGCGGCCGCTATGCGGGGCTGGCGACCGGCGAGAGCCTCGTGCGCGCGGTCACGGAGCGGCGCATCGAGGCTGCGCGCCATGCCAACCCGCTCACCTTCCTGCCGGGCAACATCCCCATCACCGAACACATCCGCCGCTTGCTCGATGCCGGGGTGGAGTACGCCGCAGCCTATTTCGACCTGAACAATTTCAAGCCCTACAACGACTTGTACGGCTACTGGCGGGGTGACGAGATGATCAAGCTCGCTGCCCAGCTGATCCTGGCGAATGCCGATCAGTCGCAGGACTTCGTCGGCCATGTCGGGGGCGATGATTTCGTCGTGCTGTTCCAGAGCGATGACTGGCGGCTGCGGTGCGAGCGCATCGTGCACGCTTTCAATCTGGCCGTGCGCGACCTCTTCGATGCCAGCGAGCTCGCCCGCAACGGCTTCGAGAGCGAGGACCGCCGCGGCTTCCGTGCATTCTTTCCGCTCACCACCATTGCGGTCGGCGTCGTCCGTGTCAGCGCAGGACTGTTCCACAGTCCGGAAGAGGTTGCTTCGGCCGCTGCAGCGGCGAAAAAGGATGCCAAGCTGTCGGGGAGTGGCATGAACGTGGCGCCTCATGAACATGCGCCGATGCTGATGGCCGTGGCGGGCTGATGACGTGAGGCTGCGTCCGAGAGATTCAATGCGCTTGCGGTGGCCTGGTTGACGCACTGCGGCCACGAGGGCACTGGAGAGCGCCTGAGCGCGCGACGTGTGGATGCAAGGGTCGGGGCAAACCTGTCAAACTCCGGCCGATGAGAAGACTGCATCTGAATCCGTATCTGCTGCTGACATTGGCTTCGCTGTTCTGGGCCGGGAACATGGTGATGGGGCGCGGCCTGCGTGCCGATCTGCCGCCCGTGGGGCTGGCATTCTGGCGCTGGGTGGTGGCGTTCCTGTGCGTGCTGCCGCTGGCATTGCCACACCTGCGTGCGCAGTGGCCCCTGCTGCGTGCGGCTTGGAAGCAGGTGGTGTTCCTGGGTGTGTTCGGGGTGGGCCTGTACAACACGCTCGCCTACGCAGCGGTTCAGCACACCACGGCGACAAGCGCCTCGCTGCTCAACTCCTTCATTCCGGTGGCGACGATTGCGCTCGCCTTCGTGTTCCTCGGCAAGCGCCTGAGCCGCGCCGAAGCGCTGGGCGTTACGGTTTCGCTTGCGGGCGTGCTGTTGCTGATCGCACGCGGGCGCGTGGACACCCTGCTCGGGCTGGAGCTCAACGCAGGCGACATGTGGATGCTGGTCGCCGTGCTGTCGTGGAGCATCTACACCGTGGGCCTGCAGTGGCGTCCGCAAGCGGTGCATCCGATGCTGCAACTGGCCGCTTTCATCCTTGTGGGCCTGATCATGCTGGCGCCAGTGTACGTGTGGGAGATTGCTGCCGGTGCCTCGATCCATGTGCATACGGGATCAGTCCTGGGCATCCTCTATGCCGGCGTGATGGCGGCCTTTCTCGGTTTCCTTTGCTTCAACATGGGGGTGGCAGCGGTCGGGCCTTCGGTGGGCTCCCTGTTCATCCACCTGATGCCGGTCTTCGCTGGGATCCTGTCCACTCTGCTACTGGGCGAGCGCCCTGCCTGGTATCACTACGCCGGCATGGCGCTGGTACTGGGAGGGATCGTGCTCACCATGCGCCGCCCCTCGGTGTAAAAAATTTGTCCAAAACCAATTTGCTAGAATAGGAGCTCGCTAACCAGACAGGAAGTTCAATGTGCGGAATTGCAGGTGAGTTGAGATTCGACGGCAACACCCCCGATCTCGCGGCGCTGGCGCGGATGAACGCGCAGCAGCAGGCGCGCGGGCCGGACAGCGGCGGCGTGTTCGCGCAGGGTGCGCAGGCCTGGGGCCATCGCCGGCTGAAGATCATGGACCTGTCCGAGTCGGCGCAGCAGCCGATGTTCGACCCCGCGCTCGGCCTGGGTATCGTGTTCAACGGCGCCATCTACAACCACCCCGAACTTCGCCGTGAGCTCGAGGCCAAGGGCTATGCCTTCTATTCGCACGGTGACACCGAGGTGCTGCTCAAGGCCTACCATGCCTGGGGCGAGGGTTTCGTCACGCGGCTCAACGGCATGTTCGCCTTCGCGATCTGGGAGCGCGACAGCGGCCGTGTGCTGCTCGGCCGCGACCGCCTGGGCATCAAGCCGCTGTATTACGCGCCGATCGCGGGCGGGCTGCGCTTTGCCTCCGCCTTGCCGGCGCTGCTCGCGGCGGGCGGGGTGGACACCTCGATCGACCCGGCGGCGCTCAACCATTACCTCTCCTTCCACGCCGTGGTGCCGGCGCCGCATACGCTGCTGGCCGGCGTGCGCAAGCTCGCTCCGGGCGCGCTGATGCGCATCGAGCCCGACGGCCGGCGCAGCGAGCGCAGCTTCTGGGCGCTGGACTATGCCCGCGACGCCGCCGATGAGTCACGCAGCTTCGAAGACTGGACCGAGATCCTGCTCGACGGCCTGCGCGCCGCGGTCAGGCGCCGCCTGGTGGCGGACGTGCCGGTCGGCGCGCTGCTCTCGGGCGGGGTCGATTCCAGCCTCATCGTCGGCCTGATGGCCGAGGCGGGCGTGAAGGAGCTGCGCACCTACAACGTCGGCTTCGCCGATGTCGGCGGCGAGAAGGGCAACGAGTTCGAGTACGCCGACATCGTCGCGCGCGAGTTCGGCACGGTGCA
Organism: Thauera sp. AutoDN2; assembly: GCF_051280715.1. Classification (NCBI taxonomy): domain Bacteria; kingdom Pseudomonadati; phylum Pseudomonadota; class Betaproteobacteria; order Rhodocyclales; family Zoogloeaceae; genus Thauera; species Thauera sp. AutoDN2. Next base: position 22,357 of record NZ_JBNCAR010000023.1, read on the forward strand.
CGAGCGCATCTTCGTGCCCGAGCAGGAACTGCTCACCCGCCTGCCCGAGGCGGTGGCGGCGATGAACGAGCCGATGGTGAGCCACGACTGCATCGGCTTCTACCTGCTCTCCGAGGCGGTGTCGCGCCACAGCAAGGTGGTGCAGAGCGGGCAGGGCGCGGACGAGGTCTTCGGTGGCTACCACTGGTACCCGAAGCTCGCCGGCAGCGCCGACCCGGTGGCGGACTACCTTGCCGCCTTCCGTGACCGCGACTACGACGAATACCTCGCCACGGTGAACCCGCGGTGGCACGGCGTGGATGCGAGCGCGGCCTTCGTCGCGGCGAGCTTCAACGCCCCGGGCGCGGACGACCCGGTGGAGAAGGCGCTGCGCCTGGACACCACGGTGATGCTGGTCGACGACCCCGTGAAGCGCGTGGATAACATGACCATGGCCTTCGGCCTGGAGGCGCGCGTACCCTTCCTCGATCACGAGCTGGTCGAGCTCGCCGCGCGCATCCCGGCGCGCCACAAGCTCGCGCACGGCGGCAAGGGCGTGCTGAAGGAGGCCGCGCGCAAGCTGATCCCCGACGCGGTCATCGACCGCCCCAAGGGCTACTTCCCGGTGCCGGCGCTCAAGTACCTGCAGGGGCCGGTGCTCGAGCGCGTGCGCGACGCGCTGTCCAGCCAGTCGGCGCGCGAGCGCGGGCTGTTCCGCAAGGACTACGTCGACACGCTGCTCGCCGACCCGTCCGCCCACATCACGCCGCTGCGCGGCTCCAAGCTCTGGCAGCTGGGGCTGCTGGAGTGGTGGCTGCAGACGCATGTGGCCTGAGGATCGCGCGCCATGATCCGCAAGCACATCGCCCGCGCACTGCGGGCCGAGCAGCGCAGCGCGCACCTCGCGGTGCACCGTCCCGCCGGGCAGCCTGAGCGGGAGGGGGCGCGTACCGATGTCGTCATCGAGTGCGGCTGGGGGCGCTTGCTGCCAGCACAGACCTGGCGTGAAGCTGCCGGTCTGGCCGAGGCGCTGCTGGCCGAGCGTCCGGGCCAGCGCGACATCGCCTTCTACGTCGAGAAGCCGCACGTGGTCGTGGCGCATGCTCCGCAGCAGCTCTTCCTCGATCCATCCGAGGCCTTTCGCCTCAACCTCGCCACGTACCGCATTCCCTCGCAGCGCGCGGGGCGCAGCGGTTTCACGCTGCGCCGGCTGCGCACGCGCGCCGATGTGGCGGCGATCAACGTGCTTTACCGTGCGCGCCGCATGGTGCCGGTCGATGCCCAGGCGGTATGGAAGGCGCGTGCCAGCCGGGCGATCACCTACGCGCTCGCCGAGGATCGCGCCAGCGGCGAGGTGATCGGCGTGGCGATGGGCCTGGACCACGTCGAGGCCTTTGCCGACCCGCAGCACGGCGCCAGCCTGTGGGCGCTGGCGGTGGCGCCGCAGGCTGCGCACCCGGGCGTGGGTGAGGCACTGGTGCGCTATCTGGCCGAGCACTACCAGGCACGCGGGCGCGAATGGATGGATGTCTCCGTGCTGCACGACAACGAGCAGGCGATCGCGCTCTACGACAAGCTAGGCTTTCACCGCATCCCCGCGTTCGCGGTCAAGCGCCGCAACGCGATCAACGAGCCGCTGTTCACCGGCAGCGGCGAGGCGCTGCAGGACCTCAACCCCTACGCGCGGCTGCTGGTCGACGAGGCTATCCGGCGCGGCATCCATGCCGAAGTGATCGATGCCGAGAATGGCTATTTCCGCCTCACCCTGGGCGGACGCAGCATCGTGTGCCGCGAATCGCTCTCGGAGCTGACCACTGCGGTGGCGATGAGCCGATGCCAGGACAAGCGTGTCACGCTGAAGCTGCTGGCCGGCGCGGGCTTGTCCGTGCCACGCCAGGTGAGCGCCGAGGATGAAGCCGGCTGGCAGGCGCTGCTCGCGACCTGTCGGGCGGTGGTCGTCAAGCCGGTCGAGGGCGAGCAGGGCAAGGGGATCAGTGTGGATCTGCGCTCGGGCGAGGAGGTGCGTGAAGCCATCGCGCGTGCGCGGCAGTTCTGCGATCGCGTGATCGTCGAGCAGTTCTGCGAGGGCGAGGATCTGCGTATCGTCGTCATCGACCAGCAGGTGGTGGCGGCTGCGGTGCGACGACCGCCGGTCGTGGTGGGCGACGGGCGCAGCACGGTGCGCGAGCTTGTCGAGCGCCAGAGCCGGCGGCGGGCCGCGGCGACGGGAGGCGAGTCGCGCATTCCGCTGGATGCGGAAACCCTCCGCTGCGTGGCCGCGCAGGGCCATGCGCTCGACAGCGTGCTGCCGCCCGATTGCCGGCTGCAGGTGCGCAAAGCCGCCAACCTGCACACGGGCGGCACCATCCACGACGTGACGGCGGTGCTGCACCCGGCGCTGCGCGAGGCGGCAGAGGCGGCGGCGCGCACGCTCGACATCCCGGTGACGGGGCTGGACTTTCTGGTGCCGGCGGTCGATGGGGCGGACTACGTGATCATCGAGGCCAATGAGCGCCCCGGATTGGCCAACCATGAGCCTCAGCCCACCGCGGAGCGCTTCATCGACCTGCTGTTTCCGCGCACGCGCGCCGTCGCGGGCTGAATGCGCGATATTCGCAACCAGGGGCGGTACTGCGCGCGGGACCGCGTTCGCGCACTGCGCCGTCCGGCTGGCCTCACGCCTGCATTCGGCGGCAAGGGTGTTCCGCCCCATACCGAAAGGAGAACGAGACCATGAACATCCCCCGCCTCCGGGAGTCGCTTCCCCCGATCGACTATGCCTATCTGGAAGAGACGATGCTGCAGTTGCTCGCCATCCCCAGCCCGGTGGGGCTGACCGATGCCGTGGTGCGCTACACCGCAGGCCGGTTCGAGGCGCTCGGCATCCCCTACGAGATCACCCGTCGTGGCGCGATCCGCGCCACGCTCAAGGGGCAGGCCGCGCAGCCGGCGCGCGCAGTGGTGGCCCACCTCGACACCCTGGGGGCGATGGTCAAGTCGCTCAAGCCCAACGGACGGCTCGAGATCGTGCCCATTGGACACTGGTCGGCGCGTTTCGCCGAGGGCGGGCGGCTCACCATCTTCACCGATCACGGCCAGGTGCGTGGCACCTGTCTGCCCCTGAAGACCTCGGGCCACGCCTTCGGCGGCGAGATCGACACCCAGCCGGTGGGCTGGGAGTACGTCGAGGTGCGGGTGGATCTGCCGGTGGAGGACCGTGCCGCGCTGTCCGCGGCGGGGATCGAGGTGGGGGACTGGATCGCCTTTGACCCCCAGCCCGAGATCCAGCCCGACGGTTACATCAACTCGCGCTACCTTGACGACAAGGCTGCGGTGGCGGCGCTGCTTACCGCCTGCAAGGCCGTACGCGATCACGGGCTGGTGCTGCCGGTGGACGTGCATCCGCTATTGACCATCACCGAGGAGATCGGCTCGGGTGCGTCGGCTGCGCTGCACGGCGAGATCGCCGAGATGGTGAGCCTGGACATCTCGATCGCAGCCCCCGGGCAGAACACCTCCGAGCACGCGGCGACGGTCTGCATGCAGGACATGTCGGGGCCTTTCGACTACCACCTCACGCACAAGCTGATCGCGCTTGCGAAGGAGCACGGCATCCCGCATCGGCGCGACATCTTCCGCTACTACCGCTCGGATTCCGCGGCTGCGGTGGAGGCCGGCAATGACATCCGTACCGCGCTGATCGGCTTCGGTGCCGACGCCTCGCACGCGCAGGAGCGCTCCCATCGTGATGCGCTCGAAGCACTCACGCGGCTGGTGGTTGCCTACGTAGCGAGCGAGCCGGTGGCCCGGCGCGACTGCCGCTCCATGGGCTCGCTCGACGGCTTTACCGAGCAGATCTGCCCTTGCGACATGTCGGTGCCCAGTACGCAACTGCCAGAGCCCGAGTCCTTCCTCTCAGCGCTCGAGAAGGTGGAACCCTCGCCGGGCTCGCCAGATCGCGGCTGAGTGTGTGGGTCTCGTTGGCCGGGGGCGCATCTGACGTGATGTCCGTACGCACGACTGCGCCGGGAGGCTGGGTTCGCGCAGGGCTCGGCACCGCCTTCAGCACGCGCCTTGGTAGCGCGATGTTGCAGTGCAAACGGGGGCTTATCTGTTGTATCTTATAGAGGACTTTTGTCCCCCGGCATTGACGTGCCCGCTCCCCAGGTCACATGCTCTGCCGGTGATGCGCTGCCGCCGAGGTGGCGCTTGTCGATACCTAGCCAGAGAGCCAGAAACATGACCGAACGAGTGAAGTGCCAGCGCCTCGAAGTGGCGGCCAACCTGAAGCGTTTCATTGAAGAAGAAGCCCTGCCGGGCAGCGGCGTGGAGGTCGCCGCGTTCTGGTCGGGTTTCGATGCGCTGGTACATGATCTCGCGCCGAAGAACGCAGCGCTGCTCGCGGAGCGCGACCGCATCCAGTCCGAGGTTGACGCCTGGCACCGCGCCAACCCTGGTCCGATCCAGGACATGGCCGCCTACAAGGCCTTCCTGCAATCCATCGGCTATCTGCTGCCGGTGCCTGCCGGCGCCAAGGTGAGTACCGCGAACGTGGACGACGAACTCGCCGTCCAGGCGGGGCCGCAACTGGTGGTGCCGGTGATGAACGCCCGTTACGCCCTCAACGCCGCCAATGCGCGCTGGGGTTCGCTCTACGACGCGCTCTACGGCACCGACGCCATTCCGCAGCAGGGTGGCGCCGAGCTGACCAAGGGCTACAACCCGGTGCGCGGCGAGAAGGTCATCGCCTTCGGTCGCAAGGTGCTCGACCAGGCAGCACCGCTCGCGGGCGCCTCGCATGCGGATGCGACCGCGTACGCGGTTTCCGGCGGTAAGCTGGTGGTCACGCTCAAGGGTGGTGCCACCGCCGGCCTGCAGCAGCCCGGGCAGTTCGTCGGCTTCCAGGGGGACGCCGCAGAACCCCGTGCGGTGCTGCTGAAGAACAATGGCCTGCATATCGAGGTGCAGATCGACCGGAATGGCGCGATCGGCAAGAGCGACGCCGCGGGTGTGAACGATCTGCTGATGGAAGCCGCGCTGTCGACCATCATGGATTGCGAGGACTCGGTCGCTGCGGTGGACGCAGACGACAAGGTGGTGGTGTACCGCAACTGGCTCGGCCTGATGACCGGCTCGCTGGAAGACACCTTCGAAAAGGCTGGCAAGCCGACGACGCGCCGACTCAACGCGGACCGTGAATACACCGGTGCCGACGGCCAGGCGGTCAGGCTGCATGGGCGCGCGCTGCTCTTCGTGCGCAACGTCGGCCATCTGATGACCAACCCCGCCATCCTGTGGGGCGAGGGCAAGGAAATCCCCGAAGGCATCCTGGATGCGGTGGTGACGACGCTGATCTCGAAGCGTGATCTCGAGCGCAAGGGCAATTCCCGCAAGGGCAGCATCTACATCGTCAAGCCCAAGATGCACGGCCCGGCGGAGGTCGGTTTCGCCGACGAACTGTTTACCCGTGTGGAGCAACTGCTAGGGCTGCCGGCCAACACCGTCAAGCTCGGCATCATGGACGAGGAGCGCCGCACCAGCGTGAACCTGCGCGCCTGCATCGCCGCCGCACCGGCGCGCGTGGCCTTCATCAACACCGGTTTCCTCGACCGTACCGGCGACGAGATGCACACCTCGATGGAGGCGGGCCCGGTGATGCGCAAGGGCGACATCAAGAACAGCAAGTGGATCGCCGCCTATGAGCGCCGCAACGTGCTGATCGGTCTGGCCGCCGGCCTGCGCGGCCGCGCCCAGATCGGCAAGGGCATGTGGGCCATGCCCGACCTGATGGCTGCAATGCTCGAGCAGAAGATCGGCCATCCCAAGTCCGGCGCCAACACCGCCTGGGTGCCGTCGCCGACCGCCGCCACCCTGCACGCGCTGCATTACCATCAGGTGAATGTGTCGGCGGTGCAGCAGGAGATCGAGAAGCTCGATCTGGACAAGGAGGCCGAGGCCCTGCTCGACGATCTGCTCACCATCCCGGTGGTGGCGAAAGCCGAGTGGAGCGCCGAAGAGCGCCAGCAGGAGCTCGACAACAACTGCCAGGGCATCCTCGGCTACGTGGTGCGTTGGGTGGAGCAGGGCGTGGGGTGCTCCAAGGTCCCGGACATCAACGACATCGGCCTGATGGAAGACCGCGCCACCCTGCGCATCTCCAGCCAGCACATCGCCAACTGGCTGCGCCATGGCGTGGTGCCAGCCGAACAGGTCGAGGCGACGCTGCAGCGCATGGCCGCGGTGGTCGATGGCCAGAACGCGGGGGATCCGCTCTATCGTCCGATGGCGCCGAACTTCGACGCCTCGGTGGCCTACCAGGCCGCGCGTGCGCTGATCTTCGAGGGCTGCGCCCAGCCCAGCGGCTACACCGAGCCGCTGCTGCACCGCTACCGCCAGCAGTTCAAGGCGAAGATCGGCGCCTGACCGCTTCGCAGACCCGCATCAAAAAGGCCGTGCCCGCAAGCTTTCGCGGGCACGGCCTTTCTTCGTTTTGTGGAGCGCACGCACCCGCAGCGGATCGCTCGCGGGTGCGCTTCAGCGTCTTACCAGAGCTGCCACCAGGGGCGGTCGTCTTCCGGTCCGCCGCGGAAATACACGCTGTCGGGGAAGTTGGCGTGCATCACCCGGTCGGCGTCGTCGCGCAGCTGGGGCATGCCCATGACGTCGTAGCTCTTCACGAGCAGGAACAGCGCTTCCTCGATCGCAGGCGCGTCGGGGAAGTTGGCGACCGCCGTCTGTGCGCGGTTGACCGCCGCCACGTAGGCGCCGCGGTTATAGTAGTAACGCGCCACATGAACCTCATGCTTGGCGAGCGAGTTCACCAGATACTGCATGCGCGCCCGGGAATCGTCCGCATAGCGGCTCTCGGGGAAGCGCTCCACCAGTTCGCGGAAGCTGTCGAAAGCCTCGCGCGCACCCTTGGGGTCGCGCTCGGAGAGGTCCTGGCGCGAGAGATTTGCGAGCAGGCCGAGGTCTTCGTTGAAGTTGACGAGGCCCTTGAGGTAATAGGCGTAATCGACGTTCTGGTGGTTGGGGTGCAGCTTGATGAAGCGGTCTGCCGCGGCCAGCGCAAGCGCCTGCTCGCCCTGCTTGTAGTAGGCGTAGGCAGATTCAAGCTGGGCCTGCTGTGCGAAGCGCCCATAGGGATAGCGCGCCTCGAGCTTTTCGAACAGCTGGATCGCCCGGTCGTAGCCGCCCTCGGACATCGAGGTCTTGGCCTCGGAGTAGAGCTTCTGGGCGTTCCATCCTGCTGTCTCGTCGATCTGTTCGGGCAGCAATCCGCAGCCGCCAAGCAGCAGTGCGCCAATGAGGGCGGCTTTTGCCGTTAAACTTCCGGGGGTGAACCTGGCCATCGAAAGCACTCGCGTGAATGAACCCGAAGATTATATCCCAGCCGACGACGCGGACTCGTGCGATGCAGTGACGATTCCTGCAGCGCTCGGCGGCCTGCGCCTCGATCTGGCGCTGGCCAGGCTCTTTCCCCAGCACTCGCGGAGCCGCCTGCAGGGCTGGCTCAAGGATGGCTTCATCCGCGTCGATGGCGCCAGGCCCGATGCGCGGCGAAAGGTTTGCGGTGGCGAGTCCGTAGAAGTCGATGCGCCGCCCCCACCCGAGATCGCGGCCGAGCTGCCGGAGGACATCCCGCTCGGTATCGTGTTCGAGGACGAGCATCTGCTCGTCGTCGACAAGCCCGCCGGACTGGTCGTGCATCCGGGCAGTGGCAACTGGAGCGGAACGCTGCTCAATGCGCTGCTTCACCATGACCCTGCGCTGGCCGCCGTGCCGCGCGCCGGCATCGTGCACCGGCTGGACAAGGACACCACCGGTCTGATGGTCGTTGCGAAGACGCTCGCGGCGCAGACGGAGCTGGTGCGCCAGCTGCAGGCGCGCACGGTCAGGCGCCATTACCGGGCGCTGGTGCTGGGCGACGTACGCGCTGGCGGCACGGTCGATGCGCCCATCGGCCGGCATCCGACGCAGCGCACGCGCATGGCGGTGGTCGGCAACGGGCGGCCGGCGCTCACCCACTACCTGGTTACGGCACGATACGCACGCACGACCTTGGTGGAATGCAGGCTCGAAACCGGGCGCACGCATCAGATTCGTGTGCACATGGCGCACCTCGGCCATCCGCTGGTGGGCGACCCCGCGTACGGGGCTCGCCGCTGCGGCGATCCGCGCCTGGATGACTTCGGCCGTCAGGCCTTGCACGCGTTTCGGCTCGGGCTCGTGCATCCGCACAGTGGCGAGGCGATGCTGTGGGAGGTGCCGATGGCGGCCGACCTTGCGGCGCTGCTCGCCGCCCTGGAGCCGGAAAGGCGATGACCGTGCCCCAGGCGACGATCCTGCCTGGGCTCGTCGAGGTCTCGCCCGGGCTGATGCGGCCGGACTGGGTGCTGCCCGCCGGGGTGCAGGCATGTGTGACCACGCGGGCGGGCGGCGTCAGCCGTGCGCCGTATGCTTCGTTCAATCTCGGGGACCATGTTGGCGACGATCCGGCCGCAGTGCGCGCCAATCGGGCGCGCCTGCAGGCCGCACTGCGCGTTGCGCCGCTGTGGTTGTCGCAGGTCCATGGGGTTGTCGTGGCCGACGCTGACCGCGCGCAGGGATGCCCGGAGGCCGACGCCGTTCTGGCGCGCACCGGTCGCCGTGCGTGCGCGGTGATGACCGCCGACTGCCTGCCGGTGCTGTTCTGTGCGGACGATGCCTCGGTGGTTGCAGCAGCCCATGCGGGCTGGCGCGGGCTTGCTGCGGGCGTGCTCGAGCGCACCGTGATGGCGATGAACGTTCCGCCTGCGCGGGTACAAGCCTGGCTGGGGCCGGCGATCGGGCCGCAGGCCTTCGAAGTTGGCGACGAGGTGCGGGCGGTGTTTGTCGCGGATGACCCTGGGGCCGCATCGGCCTTTGCGCCTGGCCTGGCAGCGGGCAAATGGACGGCCGATCTGTTCGCGCTCGCACGCCGCAGGCTCGCGCGAGCAGGCATTCGCGGTGTCGCAGGGGGCGGCCTATGCACGGTGTCCCGCACCGATGACTTCTTCTCCTATCGCCGCGACGGGCGCACCGGGCGCTTTGCGTCGCTGATCTGGCTGGAAGACGACCGGGCGCGCTGAACCGGCCGGATTGCGCGGGTGACTGGGATGTGCCGGCCAGGCATCCTCACTGCATGAGGCGTTCGACGGCTGGCGCTATTGATCGGCGCCCGTTTCGGCTCTATCGTTGCGGTCAAGGGCTTCCTGCTCGGCCTCGCGCACCAGCCGGCGCCGGCGACGCGCGGGCGTGCCGAACAGCCACAGAAACAAGGCCAGCGGTGCGAGGCCCCAGAACACGAAGGTGAGGACGGCTGCGACAATCGTGTCCTCTGCTGCAGCGACGAGGATAACGACGTAAAGCCAGGCGATGGGAACGAGGTACATGAGCGGATTCTAGCGCGTGCCATCGCGTGAGGGTCCGCAATCGGGTTCGGCGCGTGCGTCCGTTGCGCACGGCAGCAAAACAGGGTCAGGAGATACGTGGATGACGGATTCAACGGGCAAGCAGACACCCCCGGGCATGCAGGCGATGTACGCTGCGGGTCAGGCGATGGCGCAGGGCTTCTTCGAGGCGCTCGCACGCCAGCATGCAGCGATGCAGGATTCCTCCGGTCTCGCGGCGCAGAAGCTGCCGCTGCCCGAGGCCGAGGCGCTCGGGGCGATGCAGAAGGCGTTTGCGGAGAAGCACGCCGCGTTGTGGTCCGCGATGCTCGCGCGCAAGGGCGGCGAGGCGGGTGAGCCGGTTGTGCAGGTCGAGCCCGGCGACAAGCGCTTCAATGCCCCGGAATGGTCCGAGAGCCCGGTGTTCGACTACGTTCGCCAAGCCTACCTGCTCAATGCGGGATACCTGCGGCAGATGGCCGAGGCCATGCCGATCGCCGACGGCCGCGCCAAGGCGCGCATCCAGTTCCTGACGCGGCAGTACATCGACGCGCTGGCACCGAGCAACTTCGCCGCCACCAACCCCGAGTTCATCAAGACCGCGGTCGAGACCAAGGGCGAGAGCATCTCCCGGGGCATCCAGAATCTGCTGGGCGACCTCGAGAAGGGGCGCATCTCGATGACTGACGATTCAGCCTTCGAGATCGGCCGCAACCTCGCTTTGTCGCCGGGCTCGGTGGTGTTCGAGAACGAGTTGATGCAACTCATCCAGTACGCGCCGCTCACCGAAAAGGTGGCGCAGGTGCCCCTGCTGATCGTGCCGCCCTGCATCAACAAGTTCTACATCATGGACCTGCAGCCCGAGAACTCGCTCGTGCGCTTTGCCGTCGAGCAGGGCAACACGGTGTTCCTGGTGTCGTGGCGCAACCCGCGTCCGGACAGCGGTGGGCACTTCACCTGGGACGACTATCTCGAGCAGGGGCCGTTGGCCGCGCTCGAGGTCGTGCGCTCGATCACCCGCAACAAGAAGCCCAACGTGCTCGGCTTTTGCGTGGGTGGCACCATCCTGACTTCGGCGCTGGCGGTCGCGCGTGCGCGTGGTGAGGATCCGGTTTCCAGCCTGACCTTGATGACCACGCTGCTCGACTTCGCCGACCCGGGCGAACTCGGCTGCCTGGTCGACGAGGCCGGGGTGGCTGCGCGCGAAGCCGCAATCGGCAAGGGCGGCGTGCTCAAGGGGCAGGAACTGGCCAACGTGTTCTCCTTCCTGCGCGCCAACGACCTGGTGTGGCAGTACGTGGTGGGCAACTACCTGAAGGGCAACAAGCCGGCCGCCTTCGACCTGCTGTACTGGAACTCCGATTCGACCAACCTGCCGGGGCCCTTCCTCACCTGGTATCTGCGCAACATGTATCTCGAGAACAACCTGCGCGTGCCGGGCAAGCTCAGGATGCTCGGGCAGAAGATCGATCTCGGCAAAGTGAACATGCCGGCCTATCTGCTGGCGGCGCGCGAGGACCACATCGTGCCGTGGAAGAGTGCATACCTGGCGCGCAACCTGCTGGGGGGCGATACGACCTTCGTGCTGGGCGCGAGCGGCCATATCGCCGGCGCGATCAACCCCGCTTCGAAGAACCGGCGCAGCTACTGGGTCTCGGGAGCGCATCCGGCCGATCCCGACGAGTGGTTCGAAGGCGCCGAGGAACACAAGGGCAGCTGGTGGCTGCATTGGGCCGAGTGGCTGCGCGCGTACGGCGGCAAGCAGGTGGCGGCGCGCGGTCGCCTCGGTAGCACGAAATACGAACCGATCGAACCGGCTCCCGGCCGCTACGTCAAGGAGCGTGCCTGAGGGCCATTACCGGTTCGGCGACGGCAGCGGATCGGACGGTCGCTGCCGGAGCATCGATTCCCGTCCAGCAGAAGAGAACCCGTTCAGGGAGAGGAGAAGACTATGGCAAGAGTTGCACTGGTAACCGGTGGCATGGGTGGTCTCGGTGAAGCGATCTGCATCAAGCTTGCTGCGCTTGGCTATAAGGTCGTCACTACGCACTCTCCGGGCAACAGCAAGGCCCAGGAGTGGCTGCAGGCCATGAACAACATGGGATATGGCTTCAAGGCGTACCCGTGCGACGTGTCGGACTTCGATTCCTGCAAGGCCTGCGTGGAGCAGGTGAGCAAGGAAGTCGGGCCGGTCGACGTTCTGGTCAACAACGCGGGGATCACCCGTGACATGACGTTCAAGAAGATGACCAAGGCCGATTGGGATGCGGTCATCGAGACCAACCTCGATTCGGTGTTCAACATGACCAAGCAGGTCATGGACGGGATGCTCGAGCGCAAGTGGGGCCGCGTGATCAACGTGTCCTCGGTGAACGGTCAGAAGGGCGCCTTCGGGCAGACCAACTATTCCGCTGCCAAGGCCGGCATGCACGGCTTCACCAAGGCGCTGGCGCTGGAGGTGGCGCGCAACGGCGTGACCGTCAACACGATCTCGCCGGGTTACATCGGCACCAAGATGGTGATGGCGATCCCGCAGGAGATCCTCGATTCCAAGATCCTGCCGCAGATCCCGGTGTCCCGTCTGGGCAAGCCGGAAGAGATCGCCGGCCTGGTTGCCTACCTGGCGTCGGACGAGGCCGCTTTCGTGACCGGAGCCAACATCTCGATCAACGGCGGTCAGCACATGTTCTGATTCCTCTCCGGCCGAAAGGCTGCGAGGACCGCGACGGGCGCACTCCGCGAGGGGTGCGCCCGTTTTCCTGTGCGTGCAGAACCATTCGCAGGGGTATTGCGTTGCAGCAAAGCCGCTCAACAGTCGATATAATGCCTCGGCGAGGCGGCTGATGCGCTGCCGCAACTCATGCCGGAATCCGGGCCGTGTCTTGTGTACCGGCGGGTTCTCGGTTTCGACAACTGCTCCACAAGGATTCCAAGATGTCCCAGAAAATCGCTCTCGTCACCGGCGCCATGGGCGGTCTCGGCACGGCGATCTGCCAGTCGCTCGCGAAGGACGGCTACAAGGTCGTTGCCAACTGCCTGCCCAACTTCGAGCCGAAAGGCGCCTGGCTGTCCGGCCAGCGCGAACTGGGTTTCGAGTTCGTCGCGGCAGAAGGTGACGTCTCCGATTATGAGTCGTGCAAGGCCATGGTCGAGAAGATCGAGGCAGAGGTCGGCCCGATCGACGTGCTGGTGAATAACGCCGGCATCACCCGCGACAAGTTCTTCCCGAAGATGGAGAAGGGACAGTGGGACGCGGTCATCAGCACCAACCTGAACAGCCTGTTCAACGTCACCCACCACATCTCCGCCAAGATGGCCGAGCGTGGCTGGGGCCGCATCATCAACATCTCCTCGGTCAACGGCGTCAAGGGCCAGGCCGGCCAGACCAACTACTCGGCCGCCAAGGCCGGCGTGCTCGGCTTCACCAAGGCGCTCGCCGCCGAGCTGGCCAACAAAGGGGTCACGGTCAACGCCGTCGCGCCGGGCTACATCGGCACCGAGATGGTCATGGCCATCCGTGAGGACATCCGCCAGGGCATCGTCGACACCGTGCCGATGAAGCGCCTCGGCCGTCCGGACGAGATCGGCGACCTGTGCGCCTACCTCGCTTCCGACAAGGCAGCCTACATCACCGGCGCCACCATCAACATCAACGGTGGCCTGCACATGTGCTGATGTACCCGCGCATGTGAACAATGCCGCGAAACCCCGTCCGCTGGCGGGGTTTCGCGGTTTTTCGCATTGTGTAGCACGATATAATCCGACGGTAAAGCAAGCGGATGCGGAGCCGCCGAGGAGACCCAGAAATGCCGGAACAGCAGCGCCTGATCAAGAAGTATCCCAACCGCCGCCTGTACGACACGCGGACGAGTTCCTACATCACCCTCAACGACGTGAAGGATCTCGTGCTGGGACACGAGCAGTTCCAGGTCGTCGATGCGAAGACCGGCGAGGACCTCACGCGCAGCATCCTGCTGCAGATCATCCTAGAGGAGGAGGCGGGTGGCGCGCCGATGTTCACCAGCGATCTGCTCGCGCACATGATCCGCTTCTACGGCAACGCGATGCAGGGCATGATGGGCAAGTATCTCGAGAACAACATCAAGGCCTTCACCGACATGCAGGGCAAGTTGCAGGATCAGGCCCGCGCGATCTACGGTGAGAACAGCCCGGTCGGCCAGGATCTGTGGGCGCAGTTTCTCAACTTCCAGGGGCCCGCGCTGCAGAGCATGATGGGCGCCTACGTGGATCAGTCCAAGAAGATGTTCGAGCAGATGCAGGGCCAGCTCGAAAGCCAGACCCGCAACATGTTCAGCGGTTTCCAGTTTCCAGGTTATCAGCCGTCCGAAGACGACGCCCAGGGCGCCGGACGCAAGGACCCGAACCAGAAATGAGCGCCTTGCCGGGGTGCCGCATTGCGGCGCCTTCCGGTGCAGGTGCCCCGACCCGACAGGCTTCCCACGCATGACCACCTTCAAGACCCCGGACCTGCCGCGCGTCGGCTTCGTTTCCCTCGGCTGCCCCAAGGCCACCGTCGACTCCGAGCACATCCTCACCCGCCTGCGCGCAGAGGGTTACAGCATTTCGGGCAGCTATGACGATGCCGACCTGGTGGTGGTCAACACCTGTGGCTTCATCGATGCCGCGGTCGAGGAGTCGCTCGACGCGATCGGCGAGGCGCTTGCCGAGAACGGCAAGGTCATCGTCACCGGCTGCCTCGGTGCCAAGGACGACGTGATCCTCGCCGCGCACCCGCAGGTGCTCGCGGTCACCGGCCCGCACGCCACCGAAGAGGTGATGCACGCGGTGCACAGGCATCTGCCCAAGCCGCACGACCCCTTCACCGACCTCGTGCCGCCACAGGGCATCCGCCTGACGCCGCAGCACTACGCCTATCTCAAGATCTCCGAGGGCTGCAACCACCGCTGTACCTTCTGCATCATCCCGTCGATGCGCGGCGACCTCGTCAGCCGTCCGATCCACGAGGTCATGCGCGAGGCCGAGGCGCTCGCCGATGCGGGCGTCAAGGAGTTGCTGGTGATTTCGCAGGACACCTCGGCCTACGGCGTGGACGTCAAGTACCGCACCGGCTTCTGGGGCGGGCGTCCGATCAAGACACGCCTGCTTGATCTTGCCAGGGCGCTCGGCGAGCTTGGCATCTGGATCCGCATGCACTACGTGTATCCGTACCCGAGCGTCGACGACCTGATACCGCTCATGGCCGAGGGCAAGATCCTGCCCTACCTCGACGTGCCCTTCCAGCACGCCAGCCCGCGCATCCTCAAGGCCATGAAGCGCCCGGCCAACGCCGAGAACGTGCTCGAGCGCGTGCGCAAGTGGCGCAGCATCTGCCCCGAGCTCACCATCCGCTCGACCTTCATCACCGGCTTCCCCGGCGAGACCGAGGAAGACTTCGAGATGCTGCTCAACTTCCTCGAGGAAGCCCAGCTCGACCGAGTAGGGGCCTTCGCATACTCGCCGGTCGAGGGTGCGGCGGCCAACGATCTGCCTGGTGCGGTGCCGGACGAGGTGCGCGAGGAGCGCCGTGCGCAGCTGATGGACTTCCAGGAAGACATCTCCACCCAGCGCCTCGAGGCCAAGATCGACCGCGAGATGACCGTGCTGGTGGACGAGGTCGATGAGGAAGGCGCACTGGCGCGCTCATCAGGCGATGCGCCCGAGATCGACGGCCTGGTCATCATCCCCGATGCCGAGGGCCTCGCCCCCGGCGACTTCGTGCGCGTGCGCATCACCGACTGCGACGTGCACGACCTCTACGCCGAACGGCTGGACTGAACCCGATGAGCCCGGCGCGCATGCGGAGCAACCTCCCATGACCGGCGCGGGTGCTCTGGGTGCGCTCCGCATGGGGGTGCCCGATGCAACGGGCGGGCCGGTGATCGGTCTCGCCCTCGGCAGCGGCGCGGCACGCGGCTGGGCGCACCTGGGGGTGCTGCAGGAGCTTGCGCGCGAAGGCATACAGCCGCAGATCATCACCGGTTGCTCGATTGGCGCCTTCGTTGGCGCGGCAGCGGCTTCGGGCGATCTTGACCGGCTCGTGCGCTGGGCCGAGGCGCTCAAATGGCAGGACGTGGTCTCGCTGCTCGACGTCTCCCTGCGTGGCGGCCTGATCAAGGGGCAGAAGCTGATCGACTTCTTCGAGCGCAACTTCGTCGATCGCGACTTCTCTGAACTGGACGCCCGCTTTGCCTGTGTCGCCACCGAGTTGTCCTCGGGCCGCGAGATCTGGCTGCACGATGGCAGTGTGGCCGCTGCGGTGCGGGCATCGATTGCACTGCCCGGGCTGATGACGCCGGTGCGCCATCAGGGGCGTCTGCTGATCGACGGCGGGTTGGTCAACCCGGTGCCGGTGTCGCTGTGCCGCGCCATGGGGGCAGACGTGGTGATTGCCGTCGATCTCGGCTCGGACATGGTCGGGCGCGCATTCCGCCGTGCTGCGGTGGAGCCTGCGCCAGAAGAAGAGACCGAAGCCGGCTGGACCGAGCGGCTGCTGGCGCGCTTTGGCATGACGGGCGATGAGCCGGCGACCGCGACGGGGGCCAGGCAGGGGCGCCAGGGGGATGTGGGCTGGAGCCAGCGCCTGTTTGCCAGCATGGGCCTGAGTGCCGATGGCGCTGCCGCGAGTGCGGCAGCCGACGCGGACAACCTGCCTTCGCTGGTCTCGGTGATCAGTTCGAGCATCAACATCATGCAGGTGCGCATTGCGCGCAGCCGCCTCGCGGGCGAGCCGGCGGACGTGCTGATCTCGCCCCGCGTCGGGCAACTCGGGCTGATGGACTATCACCGCGCAGACGAAGCCATCGCGGAAGGTGTTGCAGCGGTGGGGCGTGCGCGCCCCTTGCTGCGCGAACTACTGGGCACCGGTGAGGACGCCGACCCGGTCCCGCAGGCGGGGCAGGGAAGTCAATGAGGCCGGATCCGTCTGCGTTGCGCGCGCGGTTGCGCGCCATCGTTGGCCCGGCCAATGTGCTGGACTCGGCACAGGATATGGCGGCCCATCTGAGCGACTGGCGGGGGCGCTATCACGGCGAGGCACTGGCCGTGGTTCGTCCGGGTGACACGGCCGAGGTATCCGCGGTGGTCGCTGCCTGTGCGGCTGCAGGTGTGGCCATGGTGCCGCAGGGCGGCAACACCAGCCTGTGTGGCGGTGCGACTCCCCTGGGCGACGGCCGTGCGGTGGTGGTGAGTCTGACGCGCATGCAGCGCATCCGCGCGCTCGACGCAGAGAACGACACCCTGACGGTCGAAGCCGGATGCACGCTGGCCCAGGTGCAGGCAGCCGCAGTAGCGGCAGATCGGCTCTTTCCACTTGCACTCGCCTCCGAGGGCAGCTGTATGATCGGCGGCAATCTCTCGACCAATGCCGGAGGCGTCCAGGTCCTGCGTTACGGCAACACGCGCGATCTGGTACTCGGCCTGGAGGTTGTGCTTGCTGACGGGCGGGTCTGGGACGGACTGCGCGGGCTGCGCAAGGACAACACCGGCTACGATCTCAAGCAGCTCTTCATCGGCGCCGAAGGGACCCTGGGCATCATCACCGCAGCCGTGCTCAAGCTGTTTCCGGCCATTCGCTCACGCGCCACGGCCTGGGCTGCAGTACCCGACCCTCAGGCGGCAGTGCGCCTGCTGGGGCGGCTGCGGGCCGAATGCGGCGACCGTGTGAGCGCGTTCGAGATCGTTGGCCGTGCGGCGCTCGATCTCGTGTTGCGCCATATTCCCGGGGCTCGCGATCCGCTCGCGGATGCTGCGCCCTGGGCGGTGCTGGTGGAGCTCGGCGATCCTGGGCTCGGTGCGCCGCTGGCGGAGCAACTCGAAGAGGCGCTCGCCACGGCTGCTGACCTGGGCTTGGTGACCGACGCGGCGATCGCGGCCAGCGGGTCGCAGGCGCAGGCATTG
Source organism: Thauera sp. AutoDN2 (assembly GCF_051280715.1). NCBI lineage: Bacteria > Pseudomonadati > Pseudomonadota > Betaproteobacteria > Rhodocyclales > Zoogloeaceae > Thauera > Thauera sp. AutoDN2. The sequence continues at coordinate 39,663 of NZ_JBNCAR010000023.1, forward strand.
TGGGCGCTGCGCGAGAACATCTCCGAGGCGCAGCGCATAGAGGGTGTCAGCATCAAGCACGACGTCTCGGTGCCGGTGAGCCGCATTCCCGAGTTCCTGGAGTGCGCAGGCGCTGCGCTGCGCCAGCGCTGGCCCGATGTGCGCATCGTGGCGTTCGGGCACATCGGCGATGGCAACCTGCACTACAACCTTTCTAAGCCCGAGGCCGGTGACAACGCCAGCTTCATCGCCAGCACCCCCGAGGTCAATCGCGTGGTGCACGATCTGGTGCATACACTTGGCGGCTCGATCTCGGCCGAACATGGCCTTGGCCAGCTCAAGCGCGAGGAAATTGCGCGCTACAAATCTCCACTGGAGCTTGAGCTCATGCGCAGCATCAAGCAGGCGCTCGACCCGCGTGCGCTGATGAATCCGGGCAAGGTCCTGCCGCCCGCTTGCGCGGACCCGGACGAGGGCTTGAAGGGGATTCCGGACAACACCATTACAGGGCCCTGACGCCCGGGAGCAAGCACGATGCGCAAGATCATGGTGGCCAATCCGAAGGGGGGCAGTGGGAAGTCGACGCTGGCGGTGCATCTGGCAAGCTGGTTTGCCAGGAACGACGAGATCGTCTGCCTGGGCGATCTCGATCGACAGCAGTCCACTCGGTACTGGCTGAGTGAACGCCTGCAGCACCTCGCTCCCATACGCCATTGGGATGTGTCCGGCGATGAGTTGCCGGCAGCACCCAAGGAGTGCACGGTCGCGGTGCTGGACAGCCCCGCAGGACTGCACGGAAAACGCCTTAAGGCCTTGCTGAACGAGATGGACAAGGTGGTCGTGCCGGTTTCTCCGTCGCGCTTCGACATGATGGCTAGCCGCGAATTCTTCGAGGAGCTCTCTGGCACGAAGGCCGTACGCAAGGACAAGGTCGATATCGGGATCATCGGCATGCGGGTCGATCCACGAACCAACGCATCGAAGCAGCTGGTGGAGTTTCTGCAGCAGTTCGACCTGCCGCTGGTAACCTGCATCCGCCAGGCGCAGCGCTATGTTCACGCGGTCGAGTCCGGGGTGACGCTTTTCGATGCGAGCAACATCGATCCGGTCGATCGGCTGCAGTGGAAGCCGCTGCTGGACTGGCTGGTGAAGCGGCGTTGATGGTGGGCGAAAATGAAAGAACCCACCGCGAAGGGTGGGTTCTTTCATTCGTGTGCTAGTTTCACCATCCGCTTGTACGGGAGGTAACACACCGAATTTTTGGGGCGACATACCGGTTTCGAACCGGTGACCTTTGGAGCCACAATCCAACGCTCTACCAACTGAGCTAATGCCGCCACTACCAGATTCCGGTCAAGCCGAAACCCTGAAAACCGTCCTGGCCTGCCCGGCAGGGATCGAACCTGCAACCCCCGGCTTAGAAGGCCGGTGCTCTATCCAATTGAGCTACGGGCAGATTCCCGCGGGCATTCGAGGTGTGAGCTGGTCGGGGTGGAGGGATTCGAACCCCCGACATCTTGCTCCCAAAGCAAGCGCGCTACCGGACTGCGCTACACCCCGAGAGCCGCGAACTATACAGACTCCACATCGATGCGTCAAACGGATTCTGCGCGTTTTTTACGCATGCACGGCGCGATGCCATTCGCGTACGGCATGCAGCAGGTTGAGCAGCAGCCAGCCGAATTCGATCACCACCAGGATGCCTGCAAGCGGGGTCAATACGGGTACGAACACGGCGAGGAAGAGGACGCCCAGCGCAAACTTGTGCACCACGATCTGGCCCCGGATCAGGTTGTCGGGGAGCAGCTTCTTCATGTTCGGGGCGCGGACCCGCGCCTGGGTGAGGTGAAGCCAGGTAAGGAAGGGAACGATCTTGTACAGCATGGCGGTGATCGCCCCGGCGAAGGTACCGTGAAGGACGAGCACGCCGGCGAGCACCGGCCATTGTTGCGCATCGTGGAACAGGGATAGCAGCAGCGCCACGAGGCTGCCGATCAGCGCGAACATCGACAGCCGGAAGGCACGGAAGGGCGCGTCGGGCGTGCTGCGGCGCGTGTTGCGCTGCAGCCTGAGTGTCTGAAAGGCGAATCCACCCGCGAGCACGAGCAGCAGGCTGCCGAGTACCGTCACGGTGAGGTCGAGGTCTGCGAGCAGGCCAGCCGACCACAGTGAGAGCACGGAGAGCGTGAGCGGCGCCCAGAGCCGGGTGAAGCGTGCAGGGTAGGCGGGCGTGATCTGGAACATCGGCACCACGACCCAGCTCGTGGCGGCGAGCAGCAGCCCTCCCCAGCCCAGCCAGGCCCATACCGCATGCAGGTCGACCAGCGTGGGCAGCGGGAAGGGCACGGGCAGACCGCGTACGAGCGCAAACGCGAGCACCACGCCGAGCACCGTGGTCAGGGTCAGCGCGACGAGGGCGAGGCGCAGGTCGCGCGGAGTCCGACTGGCTCCGTGCGCAGGTGCAGCGCGCAGAAGCGCCAGCAGGCTCGCGGCGAGGAACGTGACCAGCCCGCCCGCGAGCAGCACGCCACCCGCGATGATGGCGTTGGGTGAGCCCGCGCCCAGACCGTAGGCCAGGCTTGCCGCACCGGCGCCGACTAGTGCGTGCGTGACGGTGGCGACCGGAAGCGGGGCAGGAAAACTCGCACCCACGGCCACGGGCAGGATCTGCAGCAGCGCGCCGAGCATTACCTGGAGCATGAAGCCGGCGGCGAAGAGGTGAACGGCGGCCAGGGCGCCGGGCGTCCAGCGCGAAACGAGGAGGTCCGCATCCGCGAGCAGCAGGAAGCCCGCCGCAATGCCGAAAAGCGGCGCAGTCAGGAAGAAACGCAGCGGAGCGGAGAGCGGAGGCGTGTCCTCGTACGCGAGCCCGGGATTCGCACTGCTCATGGGCGAGAGATCAGGATCTCGACACAGCCGTCTTCGCGGAAACGCTCGTCATGCAGATAACCGTCACGGTCGAGTACGCGCAGGAGCGGATGTGGCATGCGGTCCAGAAGGAGGGTGAAGCTGTCGCCGCCCTGCAGGGTCATGATGGCTTCCATTGCGCGTTCAAACGGTTCGGGCGGCTCCAGGCCGCGGGCATCTACAGTCCGGGGATTCATGCGGCGTACTCGTGGGTGATTCGTTGCCCAAGCGTTTCGACGAGCGCCTCGCGCTGGTCGCCGAGGCGCATGTCGCACATCGGGTAAAGGATGTTCTCTTCCTTCATGTTGTGCTGCTGCATCATGATCAGCAGGGTCTCGGCCTCGCCGGCAAACTCTTCCGCGTCGCGGCTGCGCAGGGCGGCACGCAGTTGTGCGAACGAGTTGCGCATTTCGGCATGCTCCCCGCGCATCACCTGGGTCGGGCCCTGCGTCATGCCCGTGGCGGCCTCGAAGCGCGGGAAGAGTTCTTCCTCTTCGGCGCGGAAATGCGCTTCAACCCCTTCGGCGAACGCTTCGAAGGCCTCGACCGCACCTTCCCAGTCCTTCTTGTTGACGAGGGTTTCGGCCCGGGCAAAGTCGTGGTCGCAACTGCGGTGATCGTGCGTCATCAGTTCTGCGATCGAAGTCATTTTTCGCTCCAGCGGTGAGTCCCGTGAATATTCCGGATCGCGTGCGCGAAGGCATTGATGCGAGTCAAGTCGACTCCGACGACGACCCCGTCGGCATCGATTCTTGCGCCCTGTGCGGGCTCGCCGCGGCGGCGCGGCGCAGGCAGAATGCGGCCTTTCTCCGCCACGGAGTTTCCCAGGATGCAGTCGAGTGCCGTGCCGAGCGCGTGGGGGCGGATCTTTCTGCCCTTTGCGCTGGGCTATTACCTGTCCTACTTGCTGCGTACGGTCAATGCGGTGATCTCTCCCGCCCTGACCGCCGATCTCGGCCTCACCGCGGCAAGCCTCGGGTTGCTGACCAGCACCTACTTCCTTGCCTTTGGCCTGGCGCAGATTCCAGTGGGCATTGCGCTCGACCGCTTTGGCCCGCGTCGGGTCGAGGCCACGCTGCTGCTCGTCACGGCGCTCGGCGCAGCCCTGTTTGCGCTCGGGGACGGCCTGCACACGCTGGGCGTGGCGCGGGCCCTCATCGGGCTAGGCGTGTCCGCATGCCTGATGGCGGCGCTCAAGGGATTTGCGCTGTGGTACCCGCGCGAGCGGCAGAGCTCGATGACCGGTTACATCATGGCGGCGGGGGCGCTCGGGGCACTGACGGCGAGTACGCCGCTCGAGGCCGTGCTGCCTGTGCTGGGCTGGCGCGGAGCGTTCTGGATCGTCGCCGCGGTGTCGGTGGTAGCTGCGGCGGTGTTGCTGCGCAGCCTGCCGGACGTGCCGGCCGATAGCCCGCGCGGCGGGCTGGCCGATGCGATGCGTGCGTTGGGTGGGATCTACACCTCGCCCGCATTTCTTCGCCTTGCCGCCTCGTCAGCCGCCTTCATTGGCAGCTTCATGGCCCTGCAAAGCCTGTGGGCGGTGCCGTGGATGATGCATGTGAATGGGCTCGGGCTCGCACAGGCGGCCGGCATGCTGGTGGTGCTCAACCTCGGTAGCTTCGCGGGGCAGCTGTCGATCGGCTTGCTGGGCGTGCAACTCGCGCGCCGTGGCGTCGAACCGCTCACGCTGCTGCGTTCGGGCTATGTCGCACTGATGCTCGTGCAGCTCGCGATCCTGAAAGCGTTCGGGCCGGTTTCGTTGCTGTGGTTCCTGTTCGGTTTCTTCTCCGCGGTGAACTCGCAGAGCTATCTGGCTGCTTCGCGGGGCTTCGAGCCTGCGCTGTTCGGCCGGGTCAGTACGGCGCTGAACCTGATGGCCTTTGCGGGCGCTTTCGCACTGCAGTGGGGCCTGGGTTTTGGACTCGATGCGCTGGGTGCGCGCGGCCACGCGATGACGGAGGCGCTGCAGCTCAGCTTTGCGGGGCTGCTCGCGCTCCAGGTCCTTGCCTATGTGCCGCTCCTGTTTCCGGGGGCGCGGCGCAGTTCCAGTGCTTGAGATGGCGGTCCGCCACGCTCACGCCGCACGCCCGCAGGCTACGCCCGAGGACCACGCCCACTGGAAGTTGTAGCCACCCAGGTGACCGGTGACGTCCATCACTTCACCGACGAAGTACAAGCCCGGTACCCCGCGTGCTTCCATCGTCCGGGACGACAGGGCATGCGTGTCCACGCCGCCCAGCGTGACCTCCGCCTTGGCGTGGCCCTGTGTGCCGGACGGGTTCAGCTGCCAGTTCGCCAGCCGGTCGGCGATGGTACGCAGTTCGGTGTGTCGATACTGGTTCATGGGCTTCGTCCAGCCGTGCAACTCGCACCATGCTTGGGCGAAGCGGCGCGGCAGCCGTTCCGCGAGCAGGTTCGGGAGCAGGCTGCGCGCCTGTGCATTCGACAGCAGCCATGCCTGTGCGTCGCAGCCGGGTAGCAGGTTCAGGCTCAGCGGCTCGCGCTCGCCCTGCACGTAGGTCTGTGCTTGCCAGTAGCTCGACACCTGCAGGATCGCGGGACCGGACAGACCGCGGTGGGTAACCAGGGCGGCTTCGCGGAACACCGGTCCGGCGCAGTGCGCTTCGACCTCCAGTGAGATGCCTGCCAGGGGCGCGAGGCGTTCGAGGGTTTCGGGCGACAGCGTGAGCGGAACCAGCGCCGGAAGCGGCGGAACGACCGGCAGCCCGAACTGCCCGGCGATGCGGTAGCCGAAGGCCGTGGCACCGATCTTGGGGACAGCCAGCCCGCCGGTGGCGATGACCAGCGAAGGCGCGTGAAAGCGACCGCGATCGGTATCTACCTGAAAGCGGGCCGGTGCGGCCTCCGGCGCATGGCCGATCTCGTGCACGGTGGCCGGCATCGCCCACTCCACGCCGCCGTCCTCACACTCGGCGCGCAGCAGGTCGATGATCTGCTGCGCAGAGTCGTCGCAGAAGAGCTGGCCCCACTCGCGCTCGTGGAAGCGGACGCCGTGGTGCTGGACCAGTTCGATGAAGTCGCCCGGGGTGTAACGGGAAAGTGCCGAGCGCACGAAATGCGGGTTACGGCTCAGATAGTTCTCCGGGCCGACACGCAGGTTGGTGAAGTTGCACCGGCCGCCCCCCGAAATCCGGATCTTTTCGGCGAGGCGCGTCGCGTGGTCGATCAGCAGTACGCGCCGACCGCGCTGCCCCGCAGTGGCGGCGCATATCATGCCCGCAGCGCCCGCGCCGAGGACGATGACGTCGAAGTGAGCGTCGCCGCCCGACGTGGCGGAGATGGATGCTTGCGTCACGGCCTTACCTGTGCGGGTGAAAGCGGCGCAGAATACGGTTTCGGGACCTTTGCCGCAATGCGGTAATTGCGGCGGACTGTGCTTGCGGCGACAGCTCGCCCATTGTAAACATGCGCCGCGCGACGGAGTATTCCATGCCTGAAACCGCGACCGACTCGAGCACCGCGCAAGCACCCCGGAGGCGGGTGGGGCGTGGTGCCTTGTGGGGCACGGGGATCCTGCTTGCGCTGTCGGCGGCCGCCTACCTTGCGGTGCCGCCGGTGGCACGACACTACGCACAGCAGATGCTGGCCGAGACGCTGGGGCGCGAGGTCAGCATCGAGCGCGTGCTGATCAACCCCTTCCGGCTGACCGCCGAGGTCGGTGGCCTGCGCGTAATGGACGCCGATGGTCGCACTGAGGCGCTCGCCTTCGATGTGTTGCGCGCCAACCTCGAACTCGAGTCGGTGGTGCGCAAGGGCGTGGTGCTGCACGAGCTTGCGCTGACCCGGCCGCGGGTGAGCGTGGTGTTGGGTGAGGATGGGCGACACAGCTGGCAGGACGTCGTCGACCGCCTTGCCGCATTGGCGCGCGACAAGGCCCCTGACGAGCAGGCGGCGCCGCTGCCGTTTTCAATCGGCAACATCCGCGTTACCGATGGCCAGTTCTCGGTGGACGATCGGCCGCGCGGACTTCGGCATGAGATCAGCGAGGTCGGCCTGGGCGTGCCCTTCCTGTCCAATCTCCCGGTGCGCGTGGATGTCTTCGTGCAGCCTTCGCTCTCGGCGAAGATCAACGGCGACCCCATCCTGCTGAACGCGCGCTCAAAGCCCTTCATCGAATCGCAGGAAACCATCCTCGACCTCGCGCTGCGCGGCTTCGATCTCACACCCTGGCTGGCCTATGTGCCGGTTGAACAGCGCTTCCGCCTGCCCTCGGCCTTCCTGACCACGAACCTCGAGATCTCCTTCAGCCAGCAGCCCGGCGCTGCGCCGGTTCTAGCGGTGCGCGGCCCGGTGCAAGTCGACGGCCTGGTGTTGCAGGACCGGGACGGGGCGCAGGTGCTGAGCGTCGCCGAGGCCGAGCTCGAGTTCGCGGACGTGCAGCCGCTCATTGGGCGGTGGCAGTTCACCCGCTTGCGCCTTGCGCGTCCGGAACTCGACCTGGTGCGGCTCCAGGACGGCTCGCTCAACGTGCTGGGGCTGCTGCCGCCTGCCGAAACGCAGCCGGCGGCAGTCGAGCAACGCAAGCCGAAACCGCCTGCAGCAGCGGTCAGCGATGCGCCTGCTGCGCGGGAGGCCGCGGGAAGCGGGGCGGGGGCGTCGGATCCGGCGCAGTCGAAGCAGATGGGGGTGGATTTCCTGCTTGCGCTGATGCGCATCCAGGATGGCGTGATCCGCTTCGAGGACCACAGTTTGGCGGAGCCCTTCAGTACGCGCGTCGAGGCGATCAACCTCGACATGCGTGACCTCGCAACCGTCGGTGAGCTGCCTGCGGAGATCCGCCTCGATTACGTAAGTGAAGCCGGCGAAAAATTTGCCCACGAGGACGTGCTGCGTCTCGCACCCTTCGAATACAAGGGTACGCTCCAGTTCGATGCCATCCGGCTGCCGCGCTACGCGCCCTATCTTGCTGCGGCCCTGCCGGGCGGACGGATCAGCGAGGGGACGCTGAGCGGGAGCGCACACTACCGCGTGGTGCTGGATGAGCAGGGCGTGCCGGCCGTGCAGGTGGATGCGGATGCGCTGGCCCTGCGCGATTTTGCCTTGCTGCTCAAGGGGGGCGAGTCCCCTGCGGTGAAGGTGCCGGCGCTCGACCTGCGCGCGGCGACGGTCGATCTCGGCACGCAGCGGGTGAGTGTCGGTGGTGTCGAGGCCACCGGGGCGGCGGTCTCGCTGGTGCGCCTGAAGAACGGAGACGTCGACCTGCTCGCGTCCTTGCTTCCGCCTGCTGCGTCGACGAAGGGGCGCAAGACGGCGCCGGCGCCGGACGGACCTGAGTGGGTGGTCACGGTGGACAAGCTCGCGCTCAAGGGCGCCTCCATGCGCTTCGAGGACCGCAGCGTGGGCCGTCCGGTGGTGACCGCGGTCGATGACATCGATTTCGAGCTCGAGGGTTTCAGCACCGAGAAGGGGACGGTGCTGCAGTTCAAGCTCGACTCCCGGCTCAACAAGCGTGGAAAGGTCGCTGCGAGCGGGCCGCTCACGCTCGCGCCGCTGAAGGCGGATCTGCGCCTCGACCTGCGCACCGTCGATCTGCTGCCGCTGCAACCCTATGTGCTGGCGCAGACCAAGATCGCGATCTCGCGCGGCAACCTCAGTACCCAAGGGCGGCTGAACCTCTCCACCGGACGGCGTGGGCAACTGCTTGGCCGCTTCACCGGCGATGTCGCGGTGTCCAATTTCGCCTCCGTGGACCGGCTGAACGCCACCGATTTCGTGCGTCTTCGCACCCTGCGGGTGGGGGGCATCGATGCGCGCCTCGAGCCGTTCTCGCTCGGCGTGAAGCGTGTGCTGCTCGACGACTTCTATACCCGCCTGATCCTGGATGAGGAAGGGCGGCTGAACGTGCGTGAGATTGGTGGCACGGGTACCGGGAAGAGCACGCCCGCCACAGTGAAAGTCGCGGCTCCCGCGGCGATTCCGGTGCCTGCCGAGGGGGCGGCCCCGGCTGCTGCGAACAGTGCGGAGATCGCCGCCCCCTCGGCCCCGCCGCCGCCCATCCGCGTCGACCGCGTGGAGATCAAGCGCGGCAACGTCGCCTTCAGCGACCGCTTCGTGCGCCCCAACTACGACGCCAACCTCACGGATCTGGCCGGCACCCTGATCGGCTTCTCCACCGCGCAGGACACGATCGCCAAGCTGGATCTGCAGGGCAAGGTGGACAAGACCGCGCCGCTCAGCATCACCGGCGAGCTCAACCCCTTCCGCCAGGACGCGCACCTGGACATTCTCGCCAAGGTGCAGGATTTCGAACTCACCGGGCTGTCGTCCTATTCGGGCAAGTACGTGGGCTACGGCATTGCGCGCGGCAAGCTCTCGGCTGAGCTCAATTACCGGATCGAGGAGCGCAAGCTTTCCGCGACCAACCAGATCTTCCTCGACCAACTGACCTTCGGCGACAAGGTCGATAGCCCGGATGCGGTAAATCTGCCGGTGCAACTCGCGGTGTCGCTGCTCAAGAACAGCCGCGGCGAGATCGACCTGCATCTTCCGGTGAGCGGCACGCTCGACGATCCCCAGTTCAGCATCTTCGGCCTGGTGCTGAAGATGTTCGTCAATCTTATTGGCAAGGCGATCACCTCGCCCTTCGCGCTGCTCGGCGCCGCGCTGGGCGGGGGGGAGGAACTGTCGCAGCTCACGCTGGCGCCGGGCACGGCCCGTCCGGGCGAGGCGCAGCAGGAGAAGCTGAGTACACTTGCGAAGGCCTTGATCGACCGTCCCTCGCTCAAGCTCGACATCGTCGGCCGTGCAGACCCCGCGAGCGATCTTGACGGGCTGCGACAGGTGGCACTCGACCAGGCCGTGCGCGCGCAGAAGCTCAAGGCCATGCTCGCCCGCGGCGAAGAGGCGCCCTCGCTCGAGGACATCGAAGTCAGTGGTGACGAGTATCCCGAGTTGCTGAAGAAGGCCTACAAGGCGGCCGACTTCAAGAAACCGCGCAACTTCATCGGCTTGGCCAAGGATATTCCCGTCGCAGAGATGGAAGCCCTCATGCGCGAGAACGTCAAGGCGGGCGATGCCGAACTGCGCGCGCTCGCGCAGCAGCGCGCCCAGGCTGTGCGCGAATGGCTGGTGGGCGAGGGCGGCGTGCCGGGCGAGCGTGTATTCGTGCTCGAACCGAAGGTGGAGGCGGGCGGCGAGGCCGGGCAGGTGCAGTTCTCGCTGCGTTGACGCGGAACCTGGCGCACGGACATTCTCGCGTGCGATCCAGCGCCCGCGCCCGCAATGTGGTGCCGCATCGAGCGGCTCAGAACATGCCCATCTCCAGCCGCGCCGCCTCGCTCATCATCTCGCGGCTCCACGGCGGATCCCACACCAGCGTGACCTCGGCTTCGGCCACGGCGGGAATCTGCAGCAGCTTGTCGCGCGCCTCGTCCGCAATCAGGGTGCCCATGCCGCAGCCGGGCGCGGTCAGGGTCATCGCGGCGGCGATGCGGAACTTGCCGTCCGGCAGCGGCTCGGCGGTGCACGCATACACCAGGCCCAGATTGACGATGTCGATCGGGATCTCGGGGTCGTAGCAGGTGCCGAGCTGCGCCCAGGCTGCCTGTTCGATGCTCTCGGCGGTCTGCTCGCCGTCCGCAGCGGCTGGCGGGGGGGCGGCGAGCTGCGGCTCGAGGCCGAGCGCGTCGGCGTTGCGCTCGTCGATGCGATACAGGTTGCCGCCACACATCACCGTGATCGAGCCGCCCAGGCGCTGGGTCACCAGCGCGTAGGCGCCCTCGGGGAGCGTCTCCGCCTTGCCCCAGGGCACGCTCACCGCCGCGCAGTCGCGCTGCAGCACGCGTGAATCGGTTTCGCCGTAGTGGTCGCCCATGATGTCTTGCTCCTCGAGGTCCTATTCGGTGTGTGCGGTCTCGTGCTCGCCGACGAGCGCGTTGTGCAGGGTGTGCCAGGCGAGCGTGGCGCACTTGACCCGTGCGGGGAACTCCTTGACGCCGGAGAGCACCTCCAGCTTGCCAAAGTCGCGCGCCGGGTCGGCGGCCTCGCGGCCTTCGGTGAGCAGCGCGTGCACGTCGCGGAACAGGGCCTCCACCTCCGCGACCGGCTTGCCCTTCACCGCTTCGGTCATCAGCGAGGCCGAGGCGGTGGAGATGGCGCAGCCGTGGCCGACGAAGCTCGCCTCGCGCACGACGCCGTCCGCGACCTGCAGGTACACCGTGAGCTGGTCGCCGCACAGCGGGTTGTGGCCGTCGGCGTGATGGCTGGCGGCCGGCAGCGGGCGGTAGTTCCGCGGGTTGCGGTTGTGATCGAAGATCACCTCCTGGTACAGCTCGCGCAGCGAATCCTGCATGTCGGTCATGCCGCGCTCCCTTTGCCGGGCGCGGTGCCGCCGCGCGTGCCGAACAGCGCCTGCGCCTTGTGGATGGCCGCCACCAGCGCGTCGAGGTCGGCCAGCCCGTTGTACAGGCCGAGCGAGGCGCGCGCGGTGCCGGGGATGCCGAAGCGCGTCATCAGCGGCATCGCGCAGTGGTGGCCGGCGCGGATCGCCACCCCTTCGGTGTCGAGGATGGTGCCGAGGTCGTGCGGGTGGATGCCGTCGACCAGGAAGGACAGGATGCCCGCCTTGTCCTGCGCGGTGCCGACCAGGCGCACGCCGGGGATGTCCTGCAGCGCGCGCGTGCCGTAGTCGAGCAGCGCCTGCTCGTGGGCGTGGATGCGGCCCAGGCCCACGCCCTGGACGTAGTCGATCGCCGCCGCGAGCGCGATCGCGCCGGCGATGTTGGGCGTGCCGGCCTCGAAGCGCTGCGGCGGCGGCGCGAAGGTGGTGTTGTCGAAGGCGACGGTGCGGATCATGTCGCCACCGCCCTGCCACGGCGGCATGTGGCGCAGCAGCTCGGCGCGGCCGTAGAGCGCGCCGATGCCGGTGGGGCCGTAGAGCTTGTGGCCGGAGAAGGCGTAGAAGTCGCAGCCGATCGCCTGCACATCCACCGCCTGGTGGGCGACGGCCTGGGCGCCATCGACCAGCACGACCGCGCCGACCGCGTGCGCGCGCCGCGTCATCTCGGCCACCGGATTGACCGTGCCGAGCGCGTTCGAGACATGGGTGATCGCCAGCAGCCGGGTGCGCTCGCCGAGCAGGCCCTCGAAGGCCGCCATGTCGAGCTCACCGTTGTCGAGCACCGGGATCACCTTGAGCACCGCGCCGGTCTGCTCGCACACGAGCTGCCAGGGCACGATGTTGGAGTGGTGCTCCATGGTGCTGAGCAGGATCTCGTCGCCCGCGGCCAGCCGCGGCCGGCCCCAGCTCTGCGCCACCAGGTTGATCGCCTCGGTGGTGCCGCGGGTGAACACGATCTCGTCGGCGCGCGCGGCGTTGAGGAAGCGCTGCACCGTGGCGCGCGCGCCGTCGTAGAGCTCGGTGGCGTGCTGCGACAGCCAATGCACGCCGCGGTGGATGTTGGCGTTGGACTCGCGGTAGAAGCGCGCCTCGGCCTCGATCACCGCCGCCGGCTTCTGCGTGGTGGCGCCGTTGTCGAGGTAGGCCAGGCGCCGGCCATGCACCGGCCGCGCCAGGATGGGGAAGTCGGCGGCGAGGTCCAGGATGGGCGTCTGCACGCCGGGTTCGCGCGGGGCGTTCACAGCAGTTCCTCCAGTCGGGCGCCCTCGGGCAGGCGTTCGAGCAGCGCGGCGCGGCCGAGCGCGCGCAGTGGCGCGTGGGCGATGCGCTCGAGCACCTCGGCGGCGAAGGCGTAGGTCAGCAGCTGGCGCGCGTGCACCGCATCGACGCCGCGGCTGCGCAGATAGAAGAGGGCGTCCTCGTCGAGTTGGCCGACCGTGGCGCCGTGCGCGCACTTGACGTCGTCGGCATAGATCTCGAGCTCGGGGCGGGCGTCGGCCTCGGCCAGGCGGGACAGCAGCAGGTTGTCGCAGCGCTGCATGGCGTCGGTGCGCTGGGCGTCCTGGGCGACCAGGATGCGGCCGGTGAACACGCCGCGCGCGCTGCCGTCGAGCAGGCCGCGGTAGAACTCGCGGCTGGTGCCCTGCGGGCGGGCGTGGTCGATGCGGGTGTGGTGGTCGACGTGGCGGCGGCCATCGGCGTGATAGAGGCCGTTCAACAGCGCCTCGGCGCCCTCGCCGGCGAGCCGGGTGCGGATGTCGTTGCGTGCCAGGCGCGCGCCGAAGGACAGCGAGTGCGAGGCGAACACCGCGCCGCGCGCCTGCTCGGCCTCGATCGTCGCCAGGTGGGTGGCCTCGGGGGCCTCCTGCTGCAGCTTGAGGTGCGTGATGTGGCTGTCCTGCGCGGCGAGCACGCGGGTGACGGCGGTGGTCAGCGTGCTGCCCGCGGCAGCGGCCGGGTAGTGCTCGACGATGGTCGCCTGCGCGCCGGCCTCGGCGACGACGAGGTTGCGCAGGTGCTGGTCGGCGACCGTGGCACCGATGAAGACGAGGTGGATCGGGTGCTCGATTGCGATGCCGCGGCCGAGGCGGATCCAGGCGCCGTCGGTGACCAAGGCGGCGTTGAGCGCCTGGGGGGCTTCGCCATCGCTGGCGTTGCCGAAGGCGGCTTCCACCGTCTCGGGGCTCTGCTTCAGCGCATCGGCGAGGCTGCCGATGCGCGCGCCGCCGGGCAGCCCGCCGATCGCCGACAGCGCGGGGGCAAACTTGCCATCGACGAAGACCAGCCAGTGGTCAAGGTCCTGCGGGGCAGAGGCCGCAGCATTCGCGGTCGAGCCCGCTCCCACGACGCTGGCGACGCCTTCGTGCGCGCCGGCTTGCCCGCGAGACGCCGTGCGATAACGTTCGCGCAGCCGTGCCAGCACCGCCTCGGGTTTGTCGCTCGCCTCGGCCGCCAGGGCCTGCTGCCCCATGAAGGCGAGCGAGGTGTGGCGCCAGTTCTCGCGCCGCGTCGTCGGCCAGCCTTCGTCGGCGAAGCGGTCGATCGCGTCCTCGCGCAGGCGGACGAGCCAGGGCAGGTCGGCGCCGGGCAGGTCGGCGGCGGTGTCGCGATGGCGTCCGAGCCAGAAATCGATCGCGCTCATGGCCGCGCTCCCGCGGACGCGCCGCCGGCCTTGCCGCCCTGCGCCGCGTCGATCCAGCCGTAGCCGTGCTCTTCCAGCTCGAGCGCGAGCTCGCGCCCGCCCGAGCGCACGATGCGGCCCTGTGACAGCACGTGCACCTTGTCGGGCACGATGTAGTCGAGCAGGCGCTGGTAGTGGGTGATCACGATCATCGAGCGCTCGGGCGAGTGCAGGCGGTTGACGCCCTCGGCGACGATCTTGAGCGCGTCGATGTCCAGCCCCGAATCGGTCTCGTCGAGCACCGCGAGCCTGGGCTCGAGCAGCGCCATCTGGAGTACCTCGTTGCGCTTCTTCTCGCCGCCGGAGAAGCCTTCATTCACCGAGCGGTAGAGGAACTCTTCCTTCATGCCGACCGCCTTCATCTCGCCTTTCACCCTGGCGAGGAAGTCCATGGCGTCGTATTCCGGCAGCCCGCGGTGGCGGCGCACCGCGTTGACCGCGGCCTTGAGGAAGTAGGCGTTCGACACGCCGGGGATCTCGACCGGGTACTGGAAGGCGAGGAATAGCCCGGCGCGCGCGCGCTCCTCGGCGGGCAGGGCGAGCAGGTCGGTGCCGTCCCAGTCGACGCTGCCGTCGGTGACGGTGAAGGTGTCGCGCCCGGCCAGCACCTGGGCGAGCGTGCTCTTGCCCGAGCCGTTGGGGCCCATGATCGCGTGCACCTCGCCGTCGGCGACCTCGAGGTTGAGGCCCTTGAGGATGTCCTTGCCGTCGATCGCGGCGTGCAGGTTATTGATTTTCAGCATCTCGATTCTCCTGTGGGTCCTTAGCCGACGCTGCCTTCGAGGCTCACGCCCAGCAATTTCTGTGCTTCCACCGCGAATTCCATCGGTAGTTCCTTGAACACCTCGCGGCAGAAGCCATTGACGATCATCGACACCGCGTCCTCGGCGCTGATGCCGCGCTGCATCGCGTAGAAGAGCTGATCCTCGCCGATGCGCGACGTGGTCGCCTCGTGCTCGACGTGGGCGCCCGGGTGGCGCACCTCGATGGTGGGGAAGGTGTGCGCCGCGCAGCGGTCGCCGATCAGCAGCGAGTCGCACTGGGTGTAGTTGCGCGCACCCTCGGCCTTGGGCGTGACCTTGACCAGGCCGCGGAAGGTGTTGCTGCCGCGTCCGGCGGAGATGCCCTTGCTGAGGATGGTGCTGCGCGTGTTGCGCCCCATGTGGATCATCTTGGTGCCGGTGTCGGCCTGCTGCAGGTTGTTGGTCAGCGCCACCGAGTGGAAGTCGCCCACCGAGTCGTCGCCGCGCAGGATCACGCTCGGGTATTTCCAGGTGATCGCCGAGCCGGTCTCGACCTGCGTCCAGGAGATGTGCGAACGCGCGCCGCGGCAGTCGCCACGTTTGGTGACGAAGTTGTAGATGCCGCCCTTGCCGTCCTTGTCGCCCGGGTACCAGTTCTGCACGGTGGAATACTTGATCTTGGCGTCGTCGAGCGCGATCAGTTCCACCACCGCGGCGTGGAGCTGGTTCTCGTCGCGCATCGGCGCGGTACAGCCCTCCAGATAACTGACCGATGCGCCTTCCTCGGCGATGATCAGCGTGCGCTCGAACTGGCCGGTGTCGCGGGCGTTGATACGGAAGTAGGTGGACAGCTCCATCGGGCACTTCACGCCCTTGGGGATGAAGACGAAGGAGCCGTCGGAGAACACCGCGGAATTCAACGCTGCGTAGAAGTTGTCGCCCGGCGGCACCACCGTGCCGAGGTACTGGCGCACCAGTTCCGGGTGTTCCTTCACCGCCTCGGAGAACGAACAGAAGATCACGCCGTGCTCGCCCAGCTCCTTCTTGAAGGTGGTGGCCACGCTCACCGAGTCGAACACCGCATCCACCGCCACGCCGGCCAGGCGGGCGCGCTCGTGCAGTGGCACGCCGAGCTTCTCGAAGGTGCGCAGCAGTTCGGGGTCGACCTCGTCCAGGCTCTTGGGACCGTCCTTCTTCGACTTGGGCGCGGAGTAATAGACGATGTCCTGGAAGTCGATCGCGGGAAACTCCACCGCGGCCCACTTCGGTGGCGTCATCGTCAGCCAGTGGCGGTAGGCCTGCAGGCGCCAGTCGAGCAGCCAGTCGGGCTCGCCCTTGCGCGCCGAAATCGCGCGGATGACGTCTTCCGACAGGCCCTTGGGCACGGTGTCGGTCTCGAGCGTGGTGACGAAGCCGGCGGCGTAGTCCTGTTCCAGGAAGGCGCCAATGGCGTCGCTGCGGCTGGCCGGGGAGGGGGCGGCGGCTGGGAAGGTGGCGGTGGCTGGGGTGGGGGCGTTCATCTTCAAGTCTCCTGTTCGTCTGCGCGCGCGGCAGGAAGGCAGGCCGCGGTGCTGCGCGCTGGGCCATGCATGCGGTGTTCGGTGGCGTGCGGGGCGGGGAAGGCGGGGCCGTGGCCGGGGTGCACCATGTCGGCGATGTTGACCGCCTGCAGCGCCTGGCGCACCACGATATTGATGCGCATCCAGTTCTCGCGGATGCGGCAGTCGGACTCGATCGCGCAGACGCCGCTGCTCGAGCTGCATTCGGTGAGCCCGAAGGCCTGCTCCTCGAGGGCGTCGATCACGTCCGCCACGGTGATGTGGTCTGCCGAGCGGGCGAGCGCATAGCCGCCATGCGCACCGCGCTGGCTGCTCACCAGCTCGTGGCGGCCGAGGGTCTTGAGCACCTTGCTGACCGTGGGCAGTCCGAGCCCGAGCGCTTCGGCCAGGCCGGCGGCGCTGTGCAGGCGATCCGGGTGTCCGGCCATGTGGGTCAGGATCAGGGTGCCGTAGTCGGTGAGTTTGCTGATGCGCAGCATGGGAGCGTGCTCGCTGGGGAGGTGTCGTGATTAAGAGTACTGAAAAGGTACTATATAGTCAAGCCGTGCGATTCCCCCTTTGGGGGCGCGACGTGTATCGCTTCCACCGACGTCCGCCGCGCCTGGGAAAGCACCTGCAGGTGCGACGCGGCGCCTCGATGGTCTTCTGCAGGGGCGCCGCGCTGACGTGGCGGACGTCCGCGGCTATCATTCGTTCAGGGCGCGCCATCCGCGCGGGCCTGGCGATTGCGAGGACTTCGACAGCATGGAACCCGTCAGCGGCAGCACCTATGTCATCCGCCTGTGCAGTGGCGAGTTGCGCCGGTGGCGCTTCCAGGGCTTGGATGCGCGCGGATTTGGCTGGTGGCTGGACGAGGAGACCTGCTTGGGTTTCTCCGACGCGAGCCTGATGTACGCCTGGGAAATCGTGGAGCGCGCCGACGATGGCTGAACCCTGGATGCTGCGCCCCGTGCTCGCCTATCCGGCCTCGCTTGCAGTGCCGTGCGGCGGCCTGGTCGTGCTCGCGATGAGCAGGCATTCGAGCTTCACTGCCGATCCGGGCTTCGCTGTCGTGCTGGCGGTGGTGGGACTGTCCGCGTGGACGCTGATCGAGTACGTGCTGCACCGCTGGATGCTGCACGGGGTCGAGCCCTTCCGGCGCTGGCACCTGGCGCATCACCGCGATGCCGCCGTACCGATCCGTGTGCCAATGCTGTTCAGCGTGTTGCTGGTGTTGGCGGTGGTCGGGTTGTCGGTGCTGCTATCGGGCGGCAGCGCGTTCGCAGCGCCGCTTTCGGCGGGCATGCTGCTGGGCAACGTGCTGCAGGAGTCGGTGCATCATCGCCTGCACGGCACGCGCCCCCTCGGGCGCTGGCTGGAGGCGATGCGGCGGCTGCATGGCTTCCACCATTTCCGCGACGAGCGCCGCGGCTACGGCACGCTCACCGATTTCTGGGACCGCGTCTTCGGCACGCTGCCGCCGCGCGCCTGAACGCGGGCCGCCCTCAGCCGCGCGGGCGCGCCACGCCGAAGGCCGCGAGCAGCGCAGCGGCGAGGAGGGGGACGCGAAAGGATGGGCCGGCCATGGAGAGGGAGCTTGCGGCTGGCTGCGCTTGTTTACGGCAGGAACAGCGGCAGCCGCAAACTTGGGAGCCGTCGGTGACGCTTCGTGCCTCAAGCCATTCAGGCCAGCCCTTCGGCCTTCAGCGCCGCCTGCACCGCCGGGCGCGCTGCCACGCGGGCCTGGAAGGCCGTCAGGTTGGGCCACTGCGCCAGGTCGATACCGACGAATTTCATCCAGCTCAGCACGGTGAAGAGGTAGCCGTCGGCGACGCTGAAGCCCTCGCCCATCAGGTAGGGTTTGCCTGCGAGCTCCTCGTTCACATACGCGAGGCGACGCTCGAGGTTGGCGCCGGCGATTTCCTTCCACTCCTTGCCCGAGGCCGGGTGGAAGAAGGGGCTGCAGGACTTGTGTAGCTCGGTGCCGATGAAGTTGAGCCAGGATTGCAGGCGGTAGCGCTCGATCGTGCCGTTGGCCGGAGCGAGCTTCTTCTGAGGAGCCTGGTCGGCAATGTACTGAACGATCGCCGCGCCTTCGGTGAGCAGCTCGCCGCTGTCGAGCAGCAGCGCCGGCACGTAGCCCTTGGGGTTGCTCTTCCAGAAGTCGGCGCCGCTGGCCGTCACCTTGTTCTTGAGGTCGACCGACTCTGTCTCGTAGGGCAGACCGGATTCTTCCAGTGCAATGTGGGGCGAGAGCGAGCAGGCGCCCGGTTTGAGGTAGAGCTTCATGTTGTCTCCTGAGAGTTTGTGAAAATTCCCCGCCAATGCCTTTGGTATAATTCTTGCATTCCAGTCCCCGCCCGGTAACCCAGTCATGAAAGCTCGCGCCCGCGTGG